>PAIR01000001.1 GCA_002704905.1 Fidelibacterota bacterium | reverse complement strand
AAGATAAGGCCATTCGTACCTATTCCGGATTACCCCAAATTGATCAGGATATACGTCAGCTTGGTGTAGGTGGTACGAATTTTAGTGAATTTAATTATAATGATATACCAAAGGATTTTACAAACAAAATTTCTGAAATTGGAATGAATGTAGATGCCCTTGCCAGAAAGGTGAAATTAGAATTAAACAGTTACAATTTTTTGGTAGACCAAGTTCGCAACCATTCAGATAATTTAATGATTATTCCTTCAATTCGTCCTGTTAAGGAGGGCTATATGAGTTCGGGTTTTGGCTACCGCAATGATCCATTTACGGATAAAATTCGATTTCATTATGGTCAAGATTTTGCTGTAAATACGGGCACCAAAGTTTATGCCCCGGCCGATGGTAAAATTAAATATTCCAATAATCAAGGTAGTTTTGGCAAAGTAATCAAGATTGATCATGGTAACGGCTTCCGAACAATTTATGCTCACCTCTCAGAAATTAAAGTGAAACGTGGTTCCAAAGTGAAGCGAGGTGATCTGATTGCTATCTCTGGTAATTCAGGCCGTACTGCAGGACCACATTTACACTATGAAGTTCACCAATACGGTGCACCTCAAAATCCTTTAGATTATTTTTTCTCAGGCTACTTGAAGTAAGCCTTTTTTACTCTATAACTCTCTCAGTAATTTTAACCTTAAAGCGATGAACAAATCTTACTATATAGAAACCTATGGTTGCCAGATGAATGTAGCAGATTCTGAATTGGTCTCTGGTCTGCTATCTCAAGATGGATACGATGAAACCAAAGATATTAATCGCGCAGATATTATTTTAGTTAACACATGCGCAATCCGAGAACATGCAGAGGATAAGGTCCATTCTAGACTTGGATTCTATAATCAATTCAAGCAGAAAAATCCAAGTACAATCATAGGTGTTTTGGGATGTATGGCGCAAAATCTGAAAGAAGATATCCTTGAGTCTAAGCCGTACGTAGATATTATTCTTGGTCCAGATTCCTATCGTCGTTTACCAACTATGATTCGTGACCGTTCTAGTGAAAAGTCGCATTTGGTGGATACAAAGCTGTCAAAATTTGAACTATATGATAATATGTTCCCCAGCCGTAATACTGGAATTAATGCATGGATATCCATCATGCGGGGATGTGATAAATTTTGCACATTTTGTATTGTCCCTTTTACTCGAGGCCGAGAAAGATCTCGAAGCATTGAAGGAATCATTTCTGAAGCTAACCAGGCTGTTTCGGATGGATTTTTAGAAATTACGTTGCTAGGACAAAATGTGAATTCATACAACCACGCCGGCAGAGGATTTCATGAATTACTTGATGAAGTGGCGCAAATACCTGGTATCAAACGTATACGTTATACATCACCACACCCTCAGGATATGACCCGAAAAGTTCTTAAGGTAATGGCTAAACATGATACAATCTGTAATTATGTGCATTTACCTCTTCAAGCTGGAAATGATCGTGTTTTAAAGCGTATGAATCGAACTTATACAAAATCACGATTTATTTCTTTAGTAAATCAAATAAGAGATTTGCTCCCAAATGTGGGCCTCTCGACAGATATTATTGTTGGGTTTCCAGGAGAAAGTGAAGAAGAATTCAAGGAAACATTGGATGTAATGGAAACTGTGCGCTTTGATTCTGCATATACATTTAAATATTCATCTCGGCCTGGAACAAAAGCAGCAGAATATGCTGACCACGTGACCAAGGAAGAAAAACAGGATCGACTTGAAAGGGTGATTAAGGCTCAAAAACAACACACCTTAATCCAAAACCAAAAACTAGTTGGTGCTGTAGAAATAGTTCTAGTTGAAAAAGAAAGTAAGCGTTCGGTAGAGCATTGGGCCGGGCGAACTGATTCAAATAAATGGGTAATCTTTGAAAAAGAAGATACCCAAATAAGAGATTTGGTCCCAGTGCAGATTAAACATGCAAAGGGTATTACGTTGCGGGGTGATATTGTTTCAATTCAACAAATGGAGGCAGTTAAATGAAACTGGTAAAAATTTTTGGTGGATTAGTATTCATGATCCTTATTCTATTCTTTTTAATGCGAAATACTAATCCTGTTTATGTTGACCTTGTCTTTGCTCAATATGACAATGTTCAAGTAGCTGTTGTAATGCTTGGTTCACTTGCTGTTGGTATGATAATCGGTTATGGAGTTGCTGTAACCAATATTCTTTCGGGAAAAGCAGAAATGCGTTCTTTAAAAACAGCAAACAAGCGACTATCAGATGAATTGAATGATCTTCGTAACGTAGCTATTGATGAAGGAATTTATGATACGGAAGAAGGAGACGTCTAATATTGAATTGGCCTCTTTTTATTCTTCTGGTCCTTTTGTTGGTTACCAGTGGCTCAATCTTTTTTTATTATCGACCAAAGCAGCAGGCGCGTACTGAATCTATATATACACATGCACTTAATGCTATGGTTCGGGGGGATACTCGGACTGCGTTAAGTCACCTCAGGGATGTGGTAAAGCAGGATACGAATCACATAGATGCTTACCTTCAAATGGGGGACATCCTCCGGGAAGAAGATAATGCAGATGCAGCAATTAAAATTCACCAATCCTTAACTGTAAGACCCAACCTTTCCAACGAGATTAAAAGGGAAATTCATAAATCATTAGCATTGGATTTTGAACAGGTAAATCAGTTTGCTAAAGCCCGGCGAGAAGCGGAATTAGTGTTAAAATTGGATAAAAAGAACCTTTGGGCCAATAAGTTTTTACTTACCATTTTTGAGCAGCAACGGGATTGGGATAAAGCCACACAAATGTCCAAAACTATTCAGCGGATAAAGCAATCTCAAGATCCAAGTCAAATAGCTCGATTCCTAGTTTATCAAGGGATGGATAAGCATGAGAAAGGTGACCATGCTGAAGCGATTACAACTTTTCAAAAAGCTGTTAAAATAGCTCCAGAATTTGGATTACCTTATCTACGTTTGGGAGACCTTTATGCTGAAACTAGAGACTTGGTAAAGGCCATTGAGTATTGGGAAAAATTTGCATTATTGAGTCCTGAAGATGGTAGACGGGTTTATTCAAAAATCGAATCTGCTCTATTTGATCTGGGTCGGTTTAGTGAAGTTGAAAAATTCTATAAAAGGATAATGGATAAAGATCCATCAAATCTAAGTGCCTTAGCAAAACTCGCAAATGTTCTTGAAGAAAAAGGTGAACATAATAATGCACTTACTTTAGTAGAGGATGCTCTATCTCAGAATGAAACTTCAGTGCATGCTCATTTAATGAAATTGAAATTATCACTTCATATCTCTAAGCCTCATGAATTGTCCAACCAGATTGATGAGATCATTCGACTGTTAACCAGCGCCAAATAATAATGATTCGAAGATGGATTACATTAATAGTTCTTTTTGGATGTGCATGTCTTTATGCACAGAACATCAATTTATATTTAACCCTTTTAGAAAAGGGTCAAATGCAAGAAGTAAAAGATAACCTTCCGGAACTATTGGATCGGTATCCTAATGAAGCTGGTATATATTTTTTACAAGCTATGGTGAATAAAAACGGTGAATTATCTTTGAAACAGTTTCAATCTCTTGCGCAGAAATTTCCAAATTCTGAATTTGCTTCTAAATCAGATATGAAGGTGGGTGAATACCTGTTTGCCCGAGGATTATACTCTCAGGCTAGTATTCAATTTAAACGTACCATTTATAAATATGCTGAAGGAGATCATCATCAGCGCGCGATGGATCTTATGGTGAATTCTTACTTTGCAACGGGACAAGAAGATTCGGCGAAAGTGGCTTTGAAAATAATCAAACAACTTTATCCCAGTTTGAATTATGACCAATATGGGATTGAAGGATTGGATAAAACAAATCGGGATGTCAGGCTAATACGATTGGACTCCGATGCCACAACTAGTAAGATCAAATCAAGAAAAGCCAGACGAAGCTTAGTTATTCCAAAGTATATCCCAAAACCGTGGGTTATCCAAGTGGGCGCATTTGGAAAATATGAAAATGCCAATCGTCTCAAAAAGCAGCTGCAAGGTCATGGATATGCAACAGAAGTTCATACTTTGAATTCCAATGGTAAGCGTCTCCATGCGGTGCGTATTGTTCGATTTGAAACGAAAGAAGCCGGAAATAAAATAGGAAAGCGACTCAAAAAGAAATTTGGATTAGATTTCCGGGTCTTAAATAACCCTGAATAGGTTGGAATAGTTAATAATTAGCTACAATGGTCTACAAAATTGGCTAATAAGTTTATTTTAGCATTACTAGTGGCTAAAAGGATTGGGAATGATTGGGTGGCTGGTGCCCCTCGCGGTCTTCAACACCGTTGTCTTGTTGATAAAGCAGGAGTTGGGTTCGATTCCCAAGCGTTCCCGCAAAGTTTAATACAATTATAAGGAAACAAAATGAATAAGAAACAGAAATTAGTTGCAAGGAAACATCGAAAAAATAAAGAACGAATAAAATCATTAAAGCAGGCTTCTGTTGCAATTGCTTCAAAAAAATCAAAAGAATTAGTAACTAAAATGGAAGAAAAAGTCCAAAAAGTATCTGCTAAAAAGACTACAGCAAAAAAACCAGCCACAAAAAAGAAGACTACAGCAAAAAAATCTAGTAAAGCTGATAAATGAGTGAATTATTAAATGATAAAAGACGATTGGTTATAGGTGTTGTATTAATTTTTTCTGCAATTGCTACCTTTATTTATGGCTTATTAGAGCGATCCGCTGGAAAAGATTTTAACGAGATCTGGATGCTAGCCATTGTTATGTTTTTAGGTGCATCAGTGCATTTACAGAAAATTGGCAAGCGTCAAAAGAAAAACCAGAAAAAAAAGGCATAATTCTTTACTATGCGTTCAGCTGTTGCTGAATATTTGAATAGCTACAATGCGTTCGGATTATTTGGACCGTCACATTGGGCGGCCATTTTATTATTTTTATTTCTTATTATCTGGTTTCCATGGTTTGGAAGGAACCATTTAAATTCAAATCAACAAATCAATGCGGGAAAAGCATTAGGTGCCTTAATTTTTATTAATTATCCAATTTGGGTTTTACTTGAAATGGTAAGCGGCTCATTTGACTTAACATTGCATCTGCCATTCCATCTTTGCCGATTTGCAAATCTGATGATGCCACTAGTCATGTTCAAACGAAACCCAATGGCATTTCAAATTCTGTATTTTTGGGGTTTATCAGGTATTTTTCAAGGGCTAGTTACACCGGATATTGTTCAGGACTTTCCCCATTTTCATTATTTTCGATATTTTATAGGTCATCATTTAATGATTGTGGCATTGGTTTATGCCGTGGTTGTTTATGATTTGAGACCATCGATAAATGGATTAAAAAAAGCATTTATAGGATTAAATATTTTTTTGGGTATTGCTTTTATGGCAAATATTATTTTAGATGCTAACTATTTTTGGATCATGGAAAAACCACCTATGAGTTCATTGTTGGATTATATGGGTCCGTGGCCATGGTATATTTTAACAGGTGAATTGGTAGCTCTTGCCCATTTTTGGGTAGCCTATTTATTATTCCTATTAATCAATATAATGATGCATCGTGTCCGAACTTAAATCAATTTATCCTGTCACTGGTGAGTTGGTCGGCTCCTACCCTGAATTAAATTCTGTAGAAATTGATTCTATACTTTCTGAGGTCAGTAGTGCATTCAATGCTTGGAGGGGAGTGGTAATCCAAGATCGTTGCCAATATTTTAAAAATATGAGTGAAATATTAAGAGCAAGACAAAATGAATTTGCCCGGATTATGGCTTTGGAAATGGGAAAGCCATTGAAACAGGGAAAATCGGAAGTAGAAAAATCTGCATTTGGTTGTACGTATTATGCGGATATAGGACCGGAATTATTAAAGAATAAACCTGTAATAACAGAATTTAGTGAGAGTTATATAAACTTTCAGCCATTGGGTATTATTTTGGGAGTAATGCCATGGAATTTCCCTTTCTGGCAAGTGATTCGATTTGCGGCACCAACAATGATAGCTGGGAATGTGGTAGTTTTAAAACATGCATCTAATGTTCAAGGTTGTGCCGATGCAATTGAAGGATTATTTCTTGAAGCGGGATTTCCACTAAATGTATTTCGCAATTTGACTATAGGTTCATCTAAAGTGGATGAAGTTATCAAGAATCCACTTGTTAAAGCCGTTACACTTACAGGTAGTACACCAGCGGGAAAAGCAGTTGCGAAAAAAGCAGGATCAATGTTGAAAAAGACCGTATTGGAATTGGGTGGAAGTGATCCCTATGTAGTTTTAAAAGATGCAGATTTAGATCAAGCAGTGAATGCCTGTATAGCTGGGCGATTGTTGAATTCGGGACAGAGTTGTATTGCGGCGAAACGCTTTATTGTAGATGTATCCATTGAGTCCGAATTTGAAAATAAGTTAGTAGATGCCATGAAAAAACAAGAAGTGGGAGATCCATTTTCGGATAAAACAACTGTAGGACCTATGGTGAGTATCAATGCGCGAAATGCACTGCAATCCCAAGTTAAATCAAGTATTAAGGCAGGGGCAAAACTCGTTTATGAAAGTGAAATGCTTGATATACCCAACAGTGCCTATCACCCCGTGACTATTTTAAACAATGTTAAACCAGGAATGGTCGCTTTTGACGAAGAATTATTTGGTCCTGTAGCATCTATCATTTCGGCAAAAGATGAGCAAGAAGCATTAGCATTGGCAAACAATACACGATTTGGTTTGGGGGCATCTGTATTTACATCTGATATTGAAAAAGGACGGCGAATCGCAGAACGTGAATTAGAAGCTGGAACTTGCTTTGTTAATGATTTTGTGCGCTCGGATCCGCGACTACCTTTTGGTGGTGTAAAAGAATCTGGTTATGGTAATGAACTCTCATCCTTTGGTATATTGGAATTCGTGAACATCAAAACGATATCCATTCGATGAGAATACTACTTGCATTAATAATCGTATCTGCATATTTGCCTGGGCAAATTTTGGAAAAACAAAATAAACTCCTATGGGATGGTACAGACTGGGCCAATGTTGCAGAACGTGTAGATGGGAATCCTGAAATGACATTTAGGATTAAGTCTGCCTATCTCAGTGGAATATTAGATGGACGACTTTACTATTATTTAAAAGCATGGGGTGAAAAGCAAACCTTCGCCGATAGTTTATATGCGGATCGTATTGACTACATGACACGACGTGAATCAATTCGACAATTAGATCGATTTTATAATAATCCACTCATGAACTATGTGCCTATTCTTTCTGCTCTGATCATTGTTCATATGCAGGCAGAGCAGGTACCAAAAAAAGTAATTGATCAGTATGTGGAACAAACAAAATTTTGGATTAACCAGATCACATTAGACATGCAGAGCCGTGGGATACACAAATTACTGAATGAAAAACAGGAAAGGCATTTAAAAATAAAAAAAAGATAATCCAAATCTTTTTATTCTTGTCCTCATATATTAAAAGAGAATTTTTTTATTGACTACACTAAAAGTTTCCTTTGTATAAGTTTTTCTCTTGCTATAATTATGACGATTTACTTGCTTGACTTTTAGAGATGGAATAGAAAGGATCGTATAATATTCTATTATTTTGAAACCGATTCCTATTCTGATTGTTGTAATTTGTAATTAATTGTTAATTGCTAAATCATGACTGAAACTCAATTTCGAAATATACTCAAACAACTTGATGGTCATTATCGACTCAATCAAATAGGTTCTAATAAAGGCGAGTGGCTTGCAATGGGAAAACTGGTTGATGGTTCTTCCATAAGGCATCTTGAATCAATTTTAAACAATGAATCATGTGAATTCAATGTGAAAATGCAGAATGAGCAGGTTTATATCCGAATAAATGAAACGGATCAAAAGGTTATTCTCCATATACCTAAAATTCCTCGCATTCATTGGGTTTTATTTTTATTGACTTTGTTTACCACAATCTTAGCTGGTGCTATGATGGAAGGGGCTAGAATATTTGATGATCCTTTAGAGATTATGAAAGGTATACCATTTTCACTGACATTGATGTTGATTCTGGGAACTCACGAATTTGGGCATTACTACTATGCCCAAAAACACAAAGTTGATGCCACTCTGCCCTACTTTATCCCGGCGCCGCCGTTTTTATTCTTGATTGGTACTTTCGGTGCTTTCATCAAAATTAAATCGCCTATCTATCGGAAGGATGCTTTGCTACAGATCGGTGCAGCAGGGCCAATTGCAGGATTTATTATTGCCGTTCCAGCATTGATTATAGGATTACTATTATCTGAAGTAGTAGAAAAAGTGGATATTCAAGGCGCACTTATGCTTGGAGATTCTATTCTTATGAAAGTACTTACCTGGATTACCTATCCGGGATTATTGGAAACTCAAGACATCATGCTTCATCCAATAGCGTTTGCCGGCTGGATAGGGCTTTTGGTTACCATGCTAAATCTATTGCCAATCGGCCAATTAGATGGTGGACATGTAGCCTATGCCATGTTTGGTAATAAACAAAATTTGGTTGCTAAAATAGCTCTGATTTCCCTAGTTCCACTAAGTTTTCTTTCGCTGAACTGGCTTGTTTGGGGATTGTTAATCCTTTTGCTCATGCGTTCAACAAAGCATCCACCAATTCAGGATATCCATGCACCTTTATCTGAAATAAATAAATGGATTGGTTATGCTTGCCTGGTGATTTTCATTCTTTGTTTCATTCCCGCTCCATTTAAGTTTTAATGCGACGACTATTTATTACCCTATTATTTGGATTATTGTTGGCTCAGGTTAGAGTGGGAGAAATGCGATCCATTACATCCACATTGGATGTGCGAGACTTGATTACTACAAGGCAAGACTTGTTTTTGGCAACAGCAGGCGGATTAGCAAAATACAATATTAATTCAGGTGATTATAAGATTTATACAAAGGATCAAGGGATGGGAGACACTGATATAAATATCGTTCATCTTGATTCCAAAGGATTTGTCTGGATCGGTAGTAAAATGGGCGTTCAGGTGTGGGATCCTGATCAGGAAATGATTATCGATTGGTTCCAATTAGATATTGAAGCTGTTACAGGATTTAGTACTTATAATGCTATTCCTGATGATAAGGATATGATATATGCTGCAGTAAAAAATGATGGTGTCTGGGGAATCATGGAATTCATCTATTCTAATGATAAAGTATATTACAGAGATTTTTATGGGAGGGATGATATTAGTTATATTAAAAACATTATTACTTTTGGTGATCATCTTTTCATTCATACTAATGAAGGAATTATTTCAGGGAACCCCCATAAGGACCATCCTCTTAACTGGACTAATCCCTATCCTAATCTAGACCAAGATATACTGGCTATTGATGCGAAAGAGGATATGCTTGCCTTAATAACGAGCAACTCAATTTATTCAATTAAATTGGGACAAACACCTGTTGCATTGGTGAGAGAAGATGTAAATATCCTTTCAATTCATTCTGTTTCAGTCCGTGGGGAACAGGACTTTATAGCAATTTCTGATTCAGTAATTTATGAAGTTGGAACAGACAAGTTAGCGGGAAAATACATAGATAATAGTTTTCAATTTAAAACAATTGCTACAGATCTATCTTTAACCTGGGTTGGAACTCGCATTGGTTTTGGCCAATTGGACGGCATCATATTTGAACATATCGTAGGAAATGAACCATTTATAAATGCACCACAAACGATTCAATATTTGGAAAATAATCGATGGATTATGGCAAATGATGTAGGCATATCTATGAGTGGGTGGTCTAATGTGTCTT
>PAIR01000002.1 GCA_002704905.1 Fidelibacterota bacterium | reverse complement strand
ATTGGGATAGTAGTAATACCTGCAGGTGATATATCCTGTTGAGATTTGGGTCGAATCAGCGCATCAATTCCTCTACCCAGTCGATTAGTTGTCATCGCTTAGCATCTCCCCTACCAAAGCCATATAATTTTGTGCACCAGTTGAATTGGCATCATATAGCAATGCCGGTTTTCCAAAACTGGGGGCTTCACTAAGACGTACATTTCGATGAATAACCGTTTGAAATATTTTATCCTCAAAGAAACTTCGTACTTCTTCTGCTACCTGTTTAGACAAATTTAATCGACCGTCATACATAGTTAAAAGTACACCTTCTATTTCCAGATTTGGATTTAAATTTTTCTGAACCAGCCGTATCGTATTTAATAATTGTCCTAAACCTTCTAAAGCATAATATTCACACTGAATAGGAATGATCACCGAATCGGAACAGGTCAATGCATTTAAGGTTAGAAGCCCCAGAGAAGGAGGACAATCAATAAGAATATAATTATATTTTTTCTTGATAGATTTTAGCACTTTTTCTAGTTGGTGCTCACGTGCCATAATACTGACCAATTCTACTTCCGCACCAACCAAATCACTAGTAGAAGTAATAATATCAAGACAATCCAGTTGAGTTTTGGTAATCACATCTTTAGTTGCTGATCCGCGAATGATGGCATCATATATAGACCCTTTGGGTTCATCTATTAATTCTTCAATGCCAGTAGTTGCATTTGACTGTGGATCCAAGTCAATTAGAAGTGTTTTCACTTCGGAAACGGCAAAGCTTACGGCCAAATTGACCGATGATGTGGTCTTTCCTACACCACCTTTTTGGTTGGTTAATGAAATAATTTTACTCATTGAAAATATATCTATAAACTGAATTAGAAGGTTTCAATTTAGTGGCGTATCATTCCTTGAATCAATAAGCCGGTTATTTATATTTGGAATAAATAAGTTAGTTTAACTACTTGTGTATTTTGGAAAAGTTTTTTTGTCTCACCACTCATATCGTATCGCTGATTTAAAACAATGAAAAGATCACTCCCTGGTGTATGAATCCAATTAATTCGACAATATAATTGAAGTTGATTTGAAAAATTATCATACTGTATAAGTGCTTTTCCAAACCATTTACGGTTTAATGCAACTTCAGCAGTAAAGCCATAAACATTTGCTGTGAATTCGCCTTGGTTCGACATAAATATAATATTTTGGTTAGCAGATCCGTACAAGGTCAAATGATTGGAAAACTGTTTACCAATGGAACCAGACCAACTCGTTTTATTTCCACCAAAATAATCTCCTTTTGAAAAGGCGAAGTTACCCCAAACACCCCTGCTCTGATTCGTTCTAGCAGAGAAGGAAAATTTTCTATCAATATAGTTTCCCTTCTGAATTTCAAGTCCATTACCTAAAGTAAAACCATTAGATAATTTTTCTTTCTCTTGAATAATTTTTAATCCAATTCTATCTCTCGATTCAAAAATAGCATCAATTCCACCATTTATAATGCTCGTCTCACTAAGACCCTCAAGATTCTTAACATCTCTTACGTATAAGGTAAATTTCATTTGGCGAATTAGTTCTTCTCCATTCCCTACTCTTGGTGTAAATCCCATTATCGCACCAGTACCTACCATATCATTTCTTTGGACAAATCCAAGAGCAGGATGAAAATCTTTATCAACACGGTGTTGGCCAGCAGTAAAAAAATAGCGATCATTTTTTAAATCAACTTTAATCATTGAGGCTTCTGAAGCTTTATCAAATTGATCATCTTGAACTTCACTATACCAAGCAGAAACACTGCTATTTCCCCAAAACCGCATTTGTCCATCAAAACCAAAAACTGAATTTTGGGTTTCTTTATTTGACACATCTGTGAAAATTGCACCAATTGTGGTTCGATCACGAACATCTGACCTTAATCTTAAGGCACTATATGCTGTTGCTGGAAAACCATTTTCTGCTTGAGTGTGAATATTTAGTGCTCCAATAGATGTTTTCCCTATCTGTCCATACATACGTGAGCCACCTAAAACATTTTGATTCAAACCAATACGACGACTAAAAAAAATTTCAGTTTGGCGCGAATTTCCAAAACCAAACAATTTAGACCTTGTTAAAAAGAATTCTCTTTTTTCGGGATAAAATAGGCTAAATCTTGTAAGGTTAATTTGAGCGTTATCTGATTCTACCTGAGCAAAATCCGTATTATAAGTCAAATTGAGGGTCAAGTTAGATTTCAATCCATAGTAAAGATCAACCCCACCATTTCCCAAATTATCAGATATAGTTTCATCTTCTGAGATTTGTTTTTGAGACCCTATAATACCAAAAGGTTTAATCTTAATATCATTCCCACGCTTAATATTTTTCAATCCAGTCAAATTGGCATATTGAGAGACTTGATAAACATCTGAACTATATTCCAAACCAATATGTGGCCAAATTGCACTCTCATTTTTTCTATTGATATATCTTTTTACAGCTAATCCCATAGTCAATTCATCATTACTTGGGAATCTTAAGGTATTCCATGGAATAGCCACTTCTAATACCCAACCATAATCAGTGACACGGCCTTCGCTTATATAAACACCATCCCATGCCCACTCATCTAAACTTGGACGACTTTCATCGGAGATCAATGCATCATCTTGTGTCCCCAATGGATTCATTTCAAATAAATAAGCATTCCTTCTATCTAAATAAGTATCAAGTGCAATTTCTAACTTATCATCCCTATGAATCCATCCACCTCTATTAAGGATAGTCGCACGAACTTTTTCAGGTTCACTATCAAAAAAAGTGAAACCAAAATAAAGATGATTATCATCATACAGAATTCGCATTTCAGATTTTTCTGTAGGTTTAGCCCCATCTTGTGGTAATCGCTGAACAAATTCTGAGATGGGATCAATTTTCTCCCAAATTTCTTCATCTAATGAACCATCAATCTTTATTAATTGATTGGTACGGATTGCTTTCACTTCTGGCCGACTCTGTGCGAATAAAACGCAAACCTCTAAAGCGGCTAAGGTAATTAATAACCGTGATTTCATTTTATTAATAAGGATTTAGGGTTACTTAGGGCCGTCTGTCCACCACCACAAGGGAGGCAACTTCGTTTCAATGGGCCAAATTTGATCCATAGAATCTCCATCGAAAAGCTCTCCATTTTTCATCACATAGCGAATAGAATTCGTATTTCGAATATTAACAAGAGGATTCCTGTCTAATATAACTAGGTCAGCTAATTTCCCCTCTTCAATGGAACCAATATCATCTCCTACACCAATTATTTTCGCTCCATTAATTGTAGCAGCTCTTAAGGCTTCCATTTCACTCATTCCTCCACTATGTAAAGACCATAGTTCCCAATGATAACCAAGACCATTAAGTTGTCCATGGCCACCCACACCTACTAAACCACCAGCCTTAATAATTTTTGCAGCATCAGCTGCTATTTCAGAAAAAGCATATTCATCTTTTCTAAACCATGGGACTCTACGAGTTTTTGATTGAATAATATTATCTGGAACAAATCTTTTTACTTTTGGATCATCATGCACTTCTTCAGTTGAATAATAATAATTCTCAGCCCACGGGCCGCCGTATGTAACTAGTAAAGTAGGGGTATAGGTCATTCCTGATTGGGCAACTAATTCTACTACATCTTTATATAAGGGTGTAATAGGAAAATTATGTTCATTACCATGAAAAGCATCGATCGCATGAGTAAGATCTAGTTTTAAATCAAGTGCACCTTCAGTTGTCGGCATCATTCCCAACTCATGTGCAGCTTGGACAATGTAGTTTCGTTGTTTTCTATTTCCTGCTATATATGATTTTAAATTCCTAGTACGATAATGATCACGATATCGCTTCATTAAACCAACAGCTTCTTCTTTACTTTGAAAATTGTTTTGCGAAAAAATCCCTGGTCCAGTAGAAAAAGCTCTTGGCCCGATCATTTGACCCGCATCTACAAGATCTTGATAGGCAAAAGGATCATTTGTAGATGTTTGAACATCCAAACCAGTTGTAACTCCCCATGCCACATTCGCTATGAAGGTCCAATTTTGACGATCTAATAGACCTTTCTTGATTCCAAAATAATGAGCATGAGTTTCAACAAATCCAGGAATAATTGTTTTCCCATTAACATTGATCACTGTCGCATCTTTTGGAATCTTTACAGATCGAGTATCGCCCACTTTGTAAATACGATTATCTTTAACAATAATTACTCCATTTCTTATTACCTCATCACCATCCATTGTAATTATTTTTGCACCTTTCAACGCCACTATCCCTTTTGGTTTAGCAAATTCTGTTATAACAGTAATTTTAGTTATAATTGCCTTGCTTGAAAGGGGATCTGTATTTGTGGAATCGTCTTTGTTTGATTCAAAAGAAATAGAATCAATAGGTAACCTATAAAAAGTTGAACCAATTGACCACGTAATGGTATTTCCATTATCTGCCCAATCAAAATAGTCTGCTCCAACATCCGTCAATTTCTTTACTGGTATAGTAGGACTATTAACATCAACAGTCGGTGCACTACCACCAACTTTTGGTATTGGCAATATATAAAGTTGATTGTTTACACCTGCTAAAGCCATTGTACGATCAGGATTAAAACGAATATCACGTGCATTAACAGGCTTACTACTACCATAAAACCCTTTGCCTTTTACCACAAGATGCTCACGGCGATCACTACCATCTAATCGTACAGAAATCACACCATTTCCTCTTCCTAAAGAAGTAAGGCTGTATCCATTCAAATAAATCCTATTGGGATCATCTGTAAAAAAAGGTTTCCCTAATCCTCGTGATGGCATAATCAGAGTAAGTTTTCCACCATTTGCACTTAATGAAACCAAGTCCATTGGCACCGTTGGTCCACCAAATTCAGCTTGTGTTCTCAATCGATCAATAGCTGATCCACGAAGTGCAATAATTGTCTTTCCATCAGGGGTAAATATAGGATTTGAATAAAATGCAGTAGTCTTGGTTAGCTTTTTAGGTGAACTTCTACCATCCGCTTTTATCTTCCAAATATGGCCACCACTTGCTTCCCAAGTAACATAAACTAGTGACCTGCTATCTGGAGACCAAGAAGGATAAAATTCACCTTGATCACTTTTAGTTATGCGTTTATGTTCTCCAGTTTGAGCATCAGCAATATAAAGATGAGTCAACGTTGAGAATGCTATTTGTTTACCATTTGGAGACATTACTGGATCCATAATAATTCTTGAGATTACTTGATCATCTTCAATCTCATAAGGGAATGTTAATTCAGGTCCAATATCCAAATCTACCTTGGCAGAAAAATCAATACGTTTTACCTTTTTTGATTTCACATTGATTCGATGGAATTTTCCATCTTTTGTAAAAACAACTTCATTTCCATTTGGTGTAAAATCATAAGTGGGAAGTAAATCTCTTGTGGAACGAGACTCTTGATCATCTCTTAATATTGGATAGATGAGCCAAGTATCTGTTCCTTTATTAAGATCTTTTATTCTTAACCCGGTTTCAGTTTTATATCGAGTACCATAAACTAAATAATTACCATCCGGAGAAATGATCGGCCTTATCCCACTTCCTTCTGAACGAGTGATTATATCTTCTTTGCCTGTGACCATATCACGTCTTTCAATTTGCCATGCAGGAAAACGCATATTGTAACTAAAGCCCCCTCTTTTAGTTGCATAGTATAAAAATTTGGAATCAGGTGAAAGTACAGGACCTAGGGTATTCTTCCATGCATTACCTGGTGTAGTTGGTGTAGCCTTCGACTTAGTAATTTGAATACCAGAGCCACCTTTTATATGGTACATCCAAATTTCAAAAGTTCGTGCAGGCCAAGAAGTTTGAGATACATAAACATAATTTCCATCATTAGAAAATATAGGAGATGCAAATTGACCATTATTTGATTTAGTTAGCTGCTTTGGATTATTACCATCAAGATCTGCAACCCATAAATTCTCAGACCCACCTCTATCACTAATAAATGATATCATTTCCCCATTAGGTGAAAAAACGGGCTGTGAATCAAAAGCTATTCCCGAAGTAATTCGTTTTGCCTCACCTCCACGAAATGGGATTGAATATAGATCACCAACTAAATCAAAAATAATTGACTTACCATCTGGTGAGACATCAAGAGACATCCAAGTCCCCTCGGTTGTATTAAATGAGATTGTTCTAGTTGGAACTAAGGGAAGCTCATTACCTAAGCTATCTGGTTTCTCTCTACTAAATAGCAACCCTGTAATTAGGTTCAAAATAATTATATATTTCATAGCACTTCCTTCTATTTAGGTCTAAAGATATTTTATCAATTATTATTATTTTTGAAAAAAAGAAAATATACTGGAATTCCCGATAAAACAAAAATAAGGTCCTGAGCTGATTTCCATGGTTCGTAAAATAATCGAAGTAGTACTAAAACTACTATACCCAATAAATATAAAGTGGGTAGTATGGGGAAATACGGTAATGTGTATCCATCATTATTACCAATATTTTCTTTTCTAAATTTGAACAATGCTACGGTGGTAAATCCATAAAAGATCAAGATTGCAAATACCATTCCTGCAACTAGTGTCTCAAAGTTTTGTCGTATTAAAATTAAAATGATACTCCAAGAGCAATGTGCAATAATAGCATGAGTAGGTGTTTGAAATCTTGGATGAATAAAATCAAACCATTTAAATATTAATCCATCTTTTGCCATTGCATAATACACTCTTGTCGTTGCCATCATGGTACCGTTTACACTTCCTGTGGCAGAAATTATTACCATGATTGAAATAAGGCTCGCACCAATGCTGCCAAATAAAGATATGGCTGTATCAGATGCAACGATTGAGCTTAAGCGCATTCCTTCTAATCCTATAACCGAATGATATAAAATATTTGATCCTAAATAGAGGACTGTAACTATTAGCATTCCATAAAACATAGATTTAGGAATAACTTTTTCTGGATTTTTCATTTCTCCGGCAACATACCCAACCCTGTCCCAGCCTAAAAAAGAGAACACTATCATCATTATTGCAGCAATAATATTACCTGTAGGCCCTAAAGTTGCTGTTGCAGAAACTGATTCAGATAACTTTGAGAAATCTCCTTTGATCAAAATTAATCCAATTATACAAAAAAACATTAAACCTGTAATTTTAACTGATGATGAAAATTTATTATATGCGCTTCCTCGATTAACACCTAAAGTATTTATAAAGCCAAAAATAATTATAATTAATGTAGCTATAATTATTTTTTGGAATTGATCAATAGGAAAGAAGTATCCTAAATAGTCAGCAGATAATAAACTTAGAGCTGCAGTAGGGCTGGTTCGTATTATAAAAAGTTGGGCCCAACCAAATAAAAACCCAAAAAAAGGTCCGAATGCTTTTTCCATATAAATATACTCACCACCTGTACGAGGAAAACGACAACCCAACTCAGCATAAATTAAAGCGCCTACATAGACAAAGACAGCTACACCGATCCACAAAATTATAATGATCGAAAAGGAATCTATATACCTAGCAACTAACTGTGGGGTTTTAAAAATCCCTGCACCAATAGTGATCCCAACTAATAGTGCAATGCCATCAAAAAGCCCTAGAGTTTTTTTAAGTTTCGTCATTTCTCCTTAGGGTTTTACATATTTATACATGAGTCGAATAAGTGCATATGCTTCAACCATATTTATTGCATCATATTTTACGGTGTAACCATCAAGCCATTCCATCTTAGGTATGGCTTGTAATATTTCTGCATGCGCAGGGGTTGAAAATTGCAATTTTATTTCAACTGGATTTGTTAGTTTTATTGGTTTTCTATTTTTTATTTTTTTAATTGCACGGACTGTGGCATCTGATAATTCCAATGAAACTATTGTACCATGCTTTAATTTTGCTACTTGAGCAGTTACAGCGCTCTTAGTTGTTACCAATTCACACTTTACAAGTTTTCCAAATTGGTCTGTAAATACGTCATCTCCAGAAGCTAAAATGACTGGAACACCCATTTCTCCTGCATAAAATGCATTCAACCCGCCTTCACCAACCTCAACTCCATTTAACCACAATCCCTTGACAGCACCAGAGCCTGTATGCGCTAAGAATCCCCTTGCTGTACCTGCTCTAGCGTGATAACCTAAAAAAATTGCTGCATCAAAACTGTTATCCAATCCTTGAACCATACCAAAGGGCTTTTTATTTCCTTGTATATAAACTACCCTTGGATCTAAATCTTGATGATTTAGATTTTGCATATCTCCATGAGAATCATTTACCAATATTTCAGCATCATTATTATAATTAATAATAGCTGATACAACAGCATTCACTTCTGCTGTCATTAGTTTTCGACCCAAGTTATAATCCTTACCATTAGAACGGGTCATTGCTCCTGTTCCTATGCCTCCTATGCCTTCCATATCCACTGAGATAAAAATCTTTAGAGGATTATTTGCAAGACAAAGTGATTGTAATAAAAATATACCAATAATAAATCTTATCATGATTATTCCTTTTCAAATGGAAGTCGGTTTACCCCAATTTGACCATTGCTCATGACGAAAACAACATCTTGGATTGTTCGAATGTCTATTAAGGGATTTTGAGTGACAAGGACAAGATCTGCCTCCTTACCAGCTTTAATTGTGCCTGTCCTATCTGAAATTCCTAATAATTCTGCTCCGATAATCGTTGCAGATCGAATTGCATCCATTGGCTCCATACCTAAGCTCACAAAATTTGTTATTTCCATTCCTACTCGAGTTGTGCTATTCGGTCCATATCCGGTATCCGCTCCAGTTACAATTTTTATTCCCATATTGTAGGCCATTTTTACAGTATTTTCCAAGGAAGGAAGCATATGTTGTCCTCGAATCATTAAAACAGGATTATCATAGTCTCCCCCTGGCTGTGTGAGGTCGACAACTGTACTAAATGTGGGGACTAAAAAAGTGCCCATTTTTTTCATGAGCTTTAATGTCTTTTCACTGAGATAAGTCCCATGTTCTATGCTTCTTACACCTGCTATTACAGCAGCAT
>PAIR01000073.1 GCA_002704905.1 Fidelibacterota bacterium | reverse complement strand
TTTCCCATTATCATCTAATAACTTAATTTTTATTTCTTTTGATTCTCCAATACGTATTTCAATTGAATCGGTCCCAAATTCAAAATGAAANTTTTCTTTATTGTCATTTTGNCCAATCAGNGTTNNAATAATTAANAATNGTGCAAATAANAANNTTTTGTTCATNAGNACTATCTCCTCNAGTTCATGCTTCNTTAAAAATGCNGTCAAATATACACAAAATCAAATTAATTTTAATTTTTTAANAATCATCATTGATTTACATGATTAATAGACGGNGAAAACCTATNTTTTAATAATTTTCTTAATTGAGTGTATAGTNNNTNTTCTNATTATTTACGCAATAGNGCTTTTGAAAATCGTGTTTTTGGAATTTTTTTATNAAANANAATATCATCAATNACCCATTCTGTGCCCTTGCTATTCCGTTTTAATTCATCNTTAAANTGGAAGCGAGAAGGNAACCATCGATNNNNAACNTTGTTGANTCCACTCATTGTGGNNGTTTTTAANAGCTTTCCACTTTTGGCATAAAGTTCTTCTTTCATAGGCAAGAAATATTCTTGATCGATCCAAGCTCNTCGTTTTGGNTAAGGCAAGCCNTTTGCTTTNGCTTCCAACAACATNACCCAGTGGTTTCGGCCATCAATTTTTTCAGATCCTTCCAANNTTGCTTCATAAAGCTCTCCTANGGGNCGGTCTTCCATCATATCATTATATGACATATCTGATCCCATCACTGACTGGCGCAGCATATGCCCGGAAATCTGTATCACTCGGTCNGTTTGTGGTGAATAAGTCCACAACTTATTATTTAGTTTAAGCATCTTTGTACCAGCTTCCCTTGCTGGTGAAAGGTATTCTGTGAATGCTTTATCTGTCCCAACCACCCAGTTTCGAGATTNAATAGTTCTGTTGGCTCGTCGCCCATAAACAATCATTTTACTAGTTAAAATACGACTTTTTGCGTTTAAGTTATTATCTATAGCTTGGATAATATCCTGTACAGATATATCATCCGATTGACCCAAAAGGAATGTAAAAGATAAAATAGAAATGACTATTTTATTCATGTTTCTAGTTCCTTAAATAACTGCGCCATTTCCCGTTTATATATTGCGCGCCCGGCAAGCATGGTTCCCAATACAGTGGATAGAACGCCGGGGATAATACCGGCATAGTAAAGCTCGGGAGTTATCTGGGCATAGAAAACATTAGACATAATAATTTCTGTAGAGGCTAGNCTTTCCATGGCTTTTGAATAATCTAAACCCACTTCCTGCATATAATAGGTAAGACCAATTCCCATGGTAGTACCAATAACNGTACCAATGGAACCGATGATGGCTGACTCTACGACCATTGATCGATAGACCTGCCCTTTTGATTCTCCTAAGGCCAGACGCATACCAATCTCTCCGTAGCGNCGCAGGCCATTCATTAGACCCATGTTCCAAAGCACTATTATAGAAATGACTAGGAAAACGCCCACGATTAAACCACTAGCTGCATTCATCCAATCTACCATAACACCCATCTGTTTGGTGTCTCTNAAAGCCATCATNGTCGGACTAAAGATATTGGTGTTGTTAATATTTATTTTGTTATACTGCTGCCTTAGGGCGACGGCAGCTGTATCATCGTAAAAAAGGGAATTGGTGTATCCCAAAATCTCCGAAGCTGCATCTTCCATGTCTAAGGCAAGTCGGGCACCTGATATATCCACCAGCATCATCTGCCTGTCCACTGGGCCCAAATTCAATTTAAAAGTACCGACGACTAGAAAGTTATAAGTCGTAAATGCATTGTGCATTGTAGACCCGATTAAGGTTACACTATTACCTAGCGAGAGCCCCAGCCTATCAGCTAAGCGAGTACTAAGCAATACTTCATCCTTATTTTCTGGAAGTCTTCCATCTNTGAGGCGACGTTCAAGTTCCCAGATTTCAATTTGTCGTGATCCNGNTGAAAGAAAATCAATCCCCAGAGCAAANACAGGTCCTTGTGCCTGGGTCTCACCATTTTCATCAGGGACATCTAAAAGCCCACCAAATGTAATCCGTGGCGTCCAGAAATAGTCCTGATATTTGTGGGCCATTTTATCTATTAATTGTTTTGTCCCCAAAAGTGCCAAATCATTGGGTAGAAGCTGGCTTTCTTCTTTATAGCCCTTGGTTGTGACCTTCACATGACCTGTAGATACCACTGCAGAATCAAGAAACATACTATTGATAATTCCATTCATAAATCCTTGGAAAAAAATAATCATTGCCACGGCTAGTGTAACAACTAAAACCGGTAAAAGACTCCTAGATCGGTCTCGAAGTATTCCTTTTATCAAAAATTTAATCATACAGATACTTTTCCACGGAGAGCATCAGTCGGTTTCATCTTTGCAATTCGACGCGATGGTAGGTAACTCACAATAAGTACGATAAAGGATACAACGATCGTTGTTGTTACCACTAGCTTGACAGAATAAACTGGAATTAAGTATTTCTCAACTATTATTCCCATTGCTCCATCAGAATAATCAACACCAAGCCAGATTCCGTTAACGCCAACATACCAAAGTAATGGTCCAAAAAAAATCACAGTCATGATACCGGCTAATAAGGCATTAAGGCCACCTTCAATCGTAAATAGTCCCACCACTCTTGAGCGAGTCATCCCCAAAGCCATGAGAGTACCAATTTCTTTCCCTCTGCGAAATATAGATAATACCTGGGCGTTAAAAATACCCATGGCGGCAAAACAAAGAAGTATGATATACATGATTGCAGCATTGGGCTCATCTGCTTCTATAAGAGCTTCCATGTCCCGAATAAGGAACTTTACATCACGAGGAATCCAATCTCCTCTGTTTTCTTCAATTGATAAACCTTTAGCGTATGTCACATATGTCGCTTCTTCTTCCATGGCTAGCATGGTTTGGGCTTTTTGCAGCGGTATCCAAACATGGCCTATATCTAACTTAAAATTTTCTGTGTCCATAATATGTACAACTGTACCCTCATCGGCATCATATGTTTGATTCGCATCCAACCAGCGTATGGTAAAGGTGTCACCAACTTCAAGCTTTGCATTATTAGCCATGCTACGTCCAATTAGCACTGGAATAGTAACTTCTTGGTGGTTGGCAAGCATTTGGGTGGGCATATTAACAATGTTCTGTTCTGGGAGAATTCCTTTCATGATTACTGGCATAATACGTCCATCGGGGTAGATGGTAGCCTGGCTTACTAGCACTGGGAAAGCTTTTCCCTGGTTTACCAGTGTTTTTACTGCACTTGGAAGTGTGGCATGTGCATCTTCAAAAGTGATGGGGTCCAATGGATCATACTGAGGATGCCAATAAGCACCACCAGCAATCTCCGTATCTATAGTAACCTGTTTGGCATGCTCCCGCATACCATCATACATAGCGGAAAAAAGGATTATCATAAAAAAAGAGAGGGCCGTTACAAAAACGTTTAGCCAAGTACGCAACCTGGCTCCCAAGAGATTTTTAATGGCAATCTTAAAAAGCATCTTTATGTTCTTGCNTTTGGATTATCAATCTTTTCATCTTCGGTTATTTGACCATCATCCAAGTGAATAATACGCCGCAGGTATGTCATTATTTTTTCATCGTGAGTAGCAAAAANAAATGAAGTGGACAGCTCTTGATTTAATTGGAGCATTATCTTCATAATATGATGAGAATTTTCTGCGTCAAGGTTTGCCGTTGGCTCATCAGCTAACACCAATGCAGGCTGGTGAACTATTGCCCTTGCAATCGCTGTCCGTTGGCACTCACCACCGCTCAACATCGCTGGCCGAGAATTAATCTTATCACTTAANCCAACCCATTCTATGGCTTGGGCAACCCTTTTTCTCCTATCTTTGGAATCTACCTTGTTTAATATTAGAGGGAGTTCAACGTTTTCTGATACCGTGTATACCGGAAGAAGGTTGTAACTCTGAAAGATAAATCCCATATGTTCACACCGTAGTCGGGCTCGCTCGCCATGGCTAGCATTATTTAGGGATTGGCCTAAAACGTTGACATGCCCCTCGCTTGGAGAGTCTAGTCCTCCGATTATATTTAGCAAAGTAGTCTTGCCAGATCCTGACGGGCCGACCAAGCCAGTGAATTCACCTNCAGTCAGTGTCAGGTTNACATCCTTTAGGGCGGTAAAAAAATCACCACCTACAGGGAAATTTTTCAAAAGATTTTCAATGTGTACAACACTTGATTTCGACATTATTATCCTTANTGATTATAAATAAACATAATTTGCAACCCGGTTCCGAAACCNGCCAGCGATCTTGATAGTGATTGTTCTGGCAGATTGTAATCAGCGCGTTTTGGGCTCGTAGAAACGATTAAATTTAAGCTATATCGGTCATANGTTGCGCTCCAGCGCAGATAATGATAGTTGAGATTTTCCTCCCAATCAATTTGTGAAATAAACATGAACTGGTGAATCATGCCAACTGGTAGGCTCGCCATAAAAGCTGTGTATAACTGTGTTGATGTAGAATCATTTGTTTTGCTCGTAATGTGCATGGATTCCGTCATCACAAGAATCCCATTGGCAACTGGNAGAGTATAATCTGCNCCAATTGTGATCATTCCAATTTCTAAATCATCAAATTGTATTCTTGTGCTTTCATTCCAAAACCCAATGTAACCATCATATCGATAATCGATAGCTAGACGATTTTGTGGGCTGAAAATTGGAATCTCCATTTGGCCAATTGTCTGCAGAGATTTTGACGGGTCATGATGAAAGGTAAATCCCCACTCTCCTTTGTTTGTTGAAAGCTCTGTTCGACCGCCATAAGATAAAGTATCTTGATCATTCAATATGGCCCAAGACCAAACTGTTAATGTATTTGAGGGAAACCACCGTAATCGAAAGGCTTCTACACCATCNGTCTGTCCCGTCGGNTCTTTTACGTCAATAGTATCAAACCAAGAAAGGGATCGCAAAACCATGGANGGGCCAAATATAATTTTCTGCAACCCTAGNCGTGCTTCCANTTTCTCACTAGAATAACGAACCCAGTATCGATGATGTTTTTTCTTATCATTTAAAAGAGCATTGCCAGCNTATACTCTTTCTAGGCGGTAGCTCCATTCCATATCAAATAATTGTTTATTGGTTAAGTTTTTTGATAAAGAAAAAGTGGGAATGTANCCTAGAGTNGATTCAAATGAAGATTGGCCATCAGGGATATCATTATTGGTTAAGCTGCTTGACCACAGCTGTCCTTTCATTGAAAATGTTTGACCTATAACAGTTGTGTTCAATATAAGTCCAATTATTAAAAAGATAAAAAANTGAAAATTCGANATGTATTTCCAGTCTGATGTGTATGAATTATTAATCAGTTTTAATTTCTATTTTATCTGGTTCAATTCACTTTTCATCATNTTCCCAATTTTATGAATCGGGTTTAATACTAGCGCCTGATCTAATATGATAGCTGCTGACTTATATTTTTGTTGACGCATTCTAATGCCAGCTAAATAAATGTAGGCTTCTGCTATCGACGAATCCAGCTCGATTGCCTTTTTTAAATGCCTATCTGCCTGCACATTTTTATTCATTTTAAATAATAGGTTTCCAATTCCTAAATGCGCGACTGCATTGTAAGTATTGATTTCAAGAGAGCGTGTATAGGCTTCTAGCGCTACATCCAGTTGATTACTACGAGCCTGTGCATTGGCTAATCCAGCCCAACCTTGCCAATCCAATGCGTTTTTCTGTATAATTTCACCAAAAGTTTGGATAGATTTTGAAAAATTTTCCGCCATGATATAGGCTTCAGCTAATCCTTTTTTTGCTCTTACATTCTCTGGCCATATTTTAACGGCCTTTTTATATAGTTCGATTCCAGGCAATAATAATCCTTTTTTGATTTGATCTTCGCCGCGATATGCCAAGGCNAGACTCCAGCGCGTACGAACCTTACTCTGTTCTACTTCTGATTCAGTAAAAGATTGTAATTTTTTATCTTCTTTNTTTAGTAAATCTAAATATGCAAGAGCAACCCCTTTGATATCTGGATCTGTGTTTTTACTTAAATGNTTTAATTTTTCAATTATTTCTCTGGTTTCTATTGGTTGATCTGCCATAAAAGCCGTAGCTAACCCGGCAAATACCTGTATTNACGGATCTGAATTGGTTCCCAACAAACTGATGAGATTTTCTNGNTTTTTATCATCGTTATATTTCATCAAGACTAACTCAAGAGGGTCAAGTGGTTTTAATTCCCCGTACCATTCTTTTGTTTTTAAATCNATTTCAGATATGGTCAACTCCNCNTGGCATTTTTGACAGGCATTTTCAACTCCAAATGCTTTATCAATGTTTGGCCTGGGAATNGAAATAGTATGATCAGCACGAGAAAATTTTAGAACACTTCCAACAGCTTCATGTTGTTGAAAAGGCATATGGCAAGAAGTACAAAGACTGCCTTTCGANTCAGGTTTATGAAACGTGTGTTTACTGATCTCAGCTATTTTTGCAGCATGGCAAGATATACATTGTCCATTATCAAANCGTCCTTTTAAAGGATTTCGATTTATATCTTGGTATCCATTTGAGTGAGGATTGTGACAATCTACACAGGTCATTGAACCATTTATATAACAATCACTAAAGACATGGTTTTGTTGATAGCCAAAGGCCTTTACGCGACCATCAGGATGATAGGGATTACCACCAAGCATAGCAAANTTGGTACTAAAGAAATCTTCAAAATCCATCCCGGGCAGATATCCTGNCCGAATCATATC
This sequence comes from Fidelibacterota bacterium, assembly GCA_002704905.1. Lineage (GTDB taxonomy): Bacteria > Fidelibacterota > Marinisomatia > Marinisomatales > TCS55 > TCS55. The sequence continues at coordinate 7,275 of PAIR01000073.1, read as the reverse complement.
CTTTAAGGCATGACATTGGGAACACACGTCTATTGATTCCTTCTTTGATAATGTTTTTAATGATTGGATTCCTGTATACCCTTTTATAATACTTTGTCCAAATTGCATAAGATTAACGTGTTCTTTACCCGGGCCATGACACGATTCACAATTAATAGATAAATCAGTATAAGCAGTTACATATTTCCCTTTATCAGGAGAAAATATTGTTCGGATCTGGCTTCCATGACATTGCTGACAATTTTGTTTTTCAGCTAAAACTCCAAGCGTCCGNGAGGGTGGCCANTCAGTTGCTTTTCGNGGAGATAGANCNTCTGAAATNGGCANCCATCCAGATAAATTGTTTGTTTCAAAGAACCAANTATTACTTCCNGGATGGTAATCAAAAGGNAGGAGCCGCATGGTTCCATCAGGAAACAATCCAAAATAGGTTTGGGTGCCGCCGCCATAAATGTGACCNCCCCCAACTACACCNATTACTTCATATTTNTTTTCTGGAAANCCTNTTTCTTGAGAGAGAAAAAAATATCTCCCCCTATCAGTGAATGGAATAAACCAGCCATTTTTTAATTTAATTTTTTCCCCATCAAAAGGCGCCAGCACTCGTTCATCAGTTGGNTTTCCGCCTGCTTTCCCATGGGTAGATGTATTCCAAGTATTAAATTGATCTGGGTGACAATTTGAACAGGTTTTTGATCCAATAAATTGGTCTTGACTCCCTATGAGCATCCCTAAGGAAAGGATGGCTAAAGNCNTAATCAACCTTTTATATATCATTTATNCTAATCAGTCTTTGGACCAATCAGGAGGNCTGCAATNACAAAAATCTCTGATTCGAGCAACATGGNTTNCAATTTCTTCCCGGCTGATCTTTTGCCCCCATGCTGGCATAAAATGGCTCTTATTCATAATTCGGCCNCCGCCATAGATCGTATTAAATAATGCGGCATCNGACCGTTGCTCCATCAATTTATCATCCGCCAAATTACCNGGTTTAATCTCTAAATAAGCAGCATTAAAGCCATTCCCTTCGCCTTTTGGCCCATGACATGGTGCGCAATTTGCAGTATATTGATTTCCTATTGGATAGGGTCTGTTTTTAATCAAGTTTAAATAATTACTCTTGTCTGTGCTCGTCTGATAAGCAAAAAAGGATTGAATGGAGGTCATAAGTTTNGGATCTATNGCCATTTTAGGCATAATACTTTCAGGCATGACCATGTGCGGGGCCTGAATTGCCATTTTNATNAATCCATCAGATATTCGATTTCCAACATTGGATAAATTNGGNCCAATCTGTCCNCCNATNCCATTTAGTTCGTGGCANCCTAGNCAAGAAAGAAAATCATTTAATAGCCGTTTTACCTTNCTNGATTGAAATGNTGAAATTGGTTGCAATTTTGTTTTTAATGTTGCCGTCCCTAACCAATCAGTAAGAGTTTTTACTTCTGTTTCGCTCAGATTAAAATTAGGCATNCGGCTCCCGGTCCCNGGNAAATATCCATTNGGTCGAATGGCTTGAGTTTCCTTCAAATATTGTTTNAACCAGNCCGGTTGNGTNNTCATCTTTTGGGCACTTAAATCTGGACCATTATGNGTTTCAAACCACGATNCTTCATCCTCAATTACATGACAAGCCATGCAATTTTGAGATAAAAAGATATCTCGACCCATGTCAGGNGTTATTTTTGGATTAGATTTTTTTACAGCTGTATAGTTTTTTTCCAGTTCATATAATTTTGTTTTCCCTTTTTCCATTAAGTAGCCCACCATTTTTGAAACTGTATTCATTGAAGCTTGATCCTCATTAAAAAACGTAGGCATAGGTGATGCTCGCTGCACATAGGCAGATGGTTTTAAAATAATATCAAATAACCAGTCTGCCTGCAGACGCGTACCAGCTATCGTCAGATCTNTGGATTTGTTGATTCCAGCACCATTCAAACTGTGACAAGTCGTACACTGATATTCAGTGTCTATTAGAGTAAAGGCATCCTCTTTNTTATTGTATTTACGGGTTGTCAATNCACGGCCTNTAGGTAGGGTNTGNTTTGTCATNAGATAGAGTGTTAGCGCATAAGCTTCATCGGNAGAAAGTTTNAAATTTGGCATTCTTGATTTACCAATATGATTGCGCACAGTTTGAGGCGATTCCAAATAATTAAAAAGATATGCTTCATTATATTTTAATCCAGAATAATTNAGGTCNGGTGCGCGGTTTTTGATTATTTGAGATGTTTGAACTCCACTATGACAATTACCACAACCAAGCTCATTTACTAAACCATTNTCATTTAAGCCCATTTGAGCTATNAANGCNATCGGCATCAAAAGGTAAAACATGANCATGTGTATGGATTTACCAGCCAAACTGAACGTCCAAAGCCGGTAGNAGATGGGCNTGAGCGCCGNAAGGGTATTCACCTGCAATTAGTTTGTAACCAATTANAAATCGAAATTTTTGACTTTTTGACCAAACTAATAACATTTTATGCTCAAAAGTATAACGCCCTCTTCCGCCTGGCATTACAAACATATCATAATCCACAACATAAGACCAGCTATCTCTGAATTGACGATAGTACTCCCCGCCAACCTTCATTAGAATACCATTGTAATAAATAGAAAGACGTGGATAAATAATGGGCAAATCAATTGTGGCATCATTAGAAAGTTTGTTNCCGCCTAATCCAAAACCAAGACCACNACGAATTGTTAAAACACCTTTGGTTGGTAAACCATTTGTGCCGATTAATTCACCATAAATAGATACCATTTGTGGAATATNAAATTGTGGGGAGATCAATGCAAACATATCCGGATCACCGAGTTCATCCCCCATTGGACTTTGTAACCATTTCATTCCTATTGTTGGGTATTCAAGTTGNAATCGTTGCGCTATTTCCCACTCNCGAATTGAGGGTCGCTCTTGTTTAATAGAAACATTTGGCATAAGTAAAAATTTATTAACACTAAGCTCCGTACCATTCCTTAATCCCATTCTNAAAGGTGAAAATAATCCTATTTCTTTACGTCTTTCATCTATGGTTGTTGCNGTTTCTCCATACCATTGAGCTGAGACCATGCCTAAAATTAATATGAAAAAACACCGCCTCATTTGACTGTCCAAATAGCACTGACAGGAATATGATCTGAAAGCTCAGTGGCTTCCTGATGTGTAATCCCATTGGTCCAATTGGTNTTGGTCCAGAGATAATCTAATTTGCGATCTAGTTTTAATTTATTATCTGGGCTATGAGTAAAGTGTTCTGCTTCCTGCCTACCATATTCTGATAAAGATATGGCCGGTGTATATGTTTGATAAAGTGCGTTTAACCAAGTAATCTCTGGTGCAAAAAATGCTCCTTCTTTATGTTCAGATTCACCGCCAGTGTGATATGATTCATTATCGCACTGGTCTTCAATGCAGTAATCTAATTTTGATGCATTTGGGGGNATTTCATTCAGGTCGCCTCCGGCAATAAAATATTGACCTTCCGCTGCGATACCATCAAGAACATCCTTAAATCCATCTAAATGTTTTTTCTTTGTATCATCAGTTGCAAATGCAGTAAGGTGAGTATTAACTGCATAAAATAGGTTGCCTGGCATAGCGACTGTTGCTTTTAATACGTTTCGACGGAGATAAAAATACTGGGTAAGGNCATCCTGATCATTCCTCAANGGTAGTTGGTGTCGTTCTGCATTTTCCAATTTCCATTTGGAAAGAATTAAGTTCCCCGTATTCACTCTGCCTAAACCATCAGCAAGAATCACCTGAGATTCCCACATAGATCCGTATGCACCATAATTCATATCAGTATTATCTAGTAACCATTGTGCTTGATCAATATATGCTGTTTTTTTTGATTGAACATCTACCTCCTGAAGCAATAAAATATCAGGATCTTCTTTTTTAATCTTGGCTGCTAAGCCCTCAAGACCTGTAGTTACTTCAGATTTTGTAAGAATCGCTCTATCGCCACAACCATCCCCAAAAAAACGAAGGCGAGCGACACCAAATCGAATATTCCATGTGATTACTTTTATGGATTTTTTAGGACCAAATTCTTTAATTGAGCTGGCTTGGTACATGACCGCATCTTCAATATCATTGAACTGATTAACGAGAGGCTCACACCCAGATAGCAATAATCCCGCCAACAAAAGGAGTGTCTGTATTCTATGGCTTTTCATAAACACAATTTCTTAATGGAATATCAATTTAGCAACGCTCTATACCGGTGGCAAATAAAACCACTGTTTCATTTAAATCTATCCAGCCCATATTCATTAAATCATGATATGCAGACCAAACTACACCTGCTTCGGCACTAGCATTTATTCCTGTTTTTTCATTCATATCTTTTGTGAGATTAATTAAATCCGATTCGACTGCTGATATTGCAATCCCATTGCTTTGAGATAACACATCCAATATCCATTTTCCTCCCAAGGGCCCTGGGACATTTAGGCCTAGGGCAATTGTATGGCTGTCTTTCCAAAATTCAGTATCCTTTTCCATTGCTTGAAAAGCTTTAACAATAGGAGCACAGCCATCAGATTGAGCCGCCACCATGCGTGGCAGAGGACCATTTACCCATCCTAAACCTTGCATTTCTTGAAATGCTTTCCACATCCCGATTAATCCTGTTCCCCCACCAGTTTCGTAAATCACAACATCTGGTAATTTCCATTCCAGTTGTTCAGCAATTTCATAACCGAGTGTCTTTTTACCTTCAACGCGGAATGGTTCTTTTAAAGTAGAAATATCAAACCAATCTTTTTCTTTATTCTCCTGCATACATTTTGCTGCATCTGAAATGGTTTGACCCTTTAAGGTTAAATTTGCATTGTAATTNTCAGTTTCTTTTTTNAATGGATCTGGNATGGTTTCGGGCAAATATACNTTGCATTCGATCCCTGCTGTTTGGCAGTAGGCAGCAGCNGATATTCCCGCATTTCCCGCAGAAGGAAGACAAATTGTTTTTACGCCCTGGGCTTTTGCCATGGTAACAGCCATAGCCATACCACGATCTTTAAATGATCCGGTTGGATTTACAGTTTCATCTTTTACATAAACATTATTACCGATTGGAATCAAAGGTGTATGNCCTTCTCCCAATGAAATATTTTNGTTTGTTTGGGGTAGTACGCTTTTGTAGCGCCAGAGTGATAGATCATCATCGATNACATCTATTGGNTTTGGTTGGTTCTCCCAATCATAGTGAACAGTTAGTGGNTTACCNCATTGACACAGCCAGACAGGTAATGGGGGTGCATTATGTTGCTGTTTACATACACTGCAGATATAGTATATAGAATTATTTCCCACACTTAGACCCATTGAGAAAATAGACTCGAAANAATAGTNGTAGNGGTTTGTGTAATTAATCCGTTTTTCATTTGCGCTTCCTCATTTCTTGGTGCAAACTTACCTTTCCAAATTTCTAAAAAAAAATATTACCTAGAGGTATTTACCATGAAGCAATTTATTAAAATCTTATTTATCGCCATCTTCGTCTTGCCATTACAAGTGAATGCAGACGACTTAAAAAATGACATTCTGCCTATGCGAGAACGAGCAAAAGTGCGTGATGCTTTATTAATAGATCGATTTAAAACAGTTCTACCTGAGATTATGCGACGCAACAATATAGATATGTGGTTAATTATTGCTCGTGAATACAATGAAGACCCTGTGATTAGAACAATGCTTCCAGCTATTTGGCTTAATGCGCGNCGGCGAACAATGCTGGTTGTATTTGANCCTGGNAATGATCAGCCATTAGAAACCTATGCNGTGGCTCGATACGCTATCGGTGAGGTTTTTAAAAAATCCTGGGACCCAGAAGCTCAGCCTGATCAATATAAAGCTTTAGCAGATTTGATCAAATTAAAGGACCCAAAAAAGATAGGTGTCAATAAAAGTGAATTTTTTGCTCAAGCCGATGGATTAACTGCCACTGAATATGAACTATTAAACANNTCGCTTCCGCAGAAATATCAAAAAAGAATTGTAAGTGCAGAAAAGGTAGGAATTGGTTGGCTGGAAACACGGAGCGCTAAAGAAATGGAAATCTATCCTGAGATCTGTCGAATAGCTCATGACATAATTAAAGAAGGNTTTTCGGCCAAGGTGATTACTCCNGGTGTCACTACNACAGATGATATTGTTTGGTGGTATCGAGAGCGAATANGAGAATTAAATATGGTGACTTGGTTTCACCCCTCTGTTGATATCCAACGTGATGACCGACAAGATTTTAATTTTTTNGAAGCTTTCTCAAAATCTAAACCAGATAATACTGTGAGACCTGGTGATCTTTTACATGTGGATTTTGGCATTACATATCTTGGTCTCAATACAGATACTCAACAGCATGCCTATGTGCTCATGCCTGGAGAAGATGGAGTCCCCAATGAATTGATCCGGGCCTTGGGTACTGGGAANCGACTCCAGGATATTCTCACAAATCAGTTTAAAACTGGAAGAACAGGAAATGAAATGCTTTTATCAGCTCTGAAACAAGCTAAAGAGGAAGGAATAAANCCTCANATCTATACTCATCCCATTGGTTATTACGGCCATGGGTCCGGNCCAACAATTGGTATGTGGGATAAACANGGGGGAGTNCCAGTGAATGGCGATTATCCCCTTTACCCCAATACTGCTTATTCAATAGAACTCAACGCGAAAACATATATTAAATCATGGAATAAGGAGGTAGCNATTATGTTGGAAGAAGATGCNTTTTTTGATGGAAAGTCTTGTAAATATATTGACCCTCGNCAGACTAAAATGATTGTTATCGATTGGGAAACCGANAAATNAAATTAAATAGCTTCGAAAACTCCTGTTTCCCGGTTTTTTTGTACCTTATTATAATCGAAACACCGGCCATTCATAACAATGTAGACGCCGTGCTGTAAACTCTGAACAAATCCAACAGCACTTCCCAAATTAAATAATCCGTCTGAAGTACCAAATTTATATGGAATCATTGCACCAAATAGGACAATAGTTTTATCCAGCTTTGCTTCCGCCAGCACTCGGCCAGTTTCAGTCATGGTATCTGTACCATGAGTAATAACAATTTGATCTTCTTCTGCATTTTTACAATTTTCAGCAATTATATTTCGATCAGCCAAGGTCATTTCCAAACTATCAATCATCATAAGGGTGTGGATTTTAACTTTTAATCTGGAGCGACCCAATTCTAGCATTTCACGCATGTGCGTATCTTTGAAAAATAGTTTTCCAGTAATCTCATC
>PAIR01000072.1 GCA_002704905.1 Fidelibacterota bacterium | reverse complement strand
CGGTTCAGAAGAGGATTATGTTTATGCTAAGAGGGGCAAATTAAATACAGGGGGTGGTTCCGGAGGATGGACCAACAAAACCAAGTTATAACTCGTATTATATTTATTGAGTGGCGCAGAAATTACTGGCACGAAGATTGACCCCATATCACAGGTTTTCATAACCATCTTACAAGCTTTTGTACTTTCTATATCCATTTTCTTATCACAACAGGTCATTTCTTGAGCCTCACAACAAGGCATATCACAGTCGATATGCAATATTGGTGCTGCCATAGCAAATGCCACAATCAGAACTAAACTAATGGATGTAATGCGTTTAAGCATATTAGAATATACATATATATATACTATTTGTTCCCAAAATTCACGACACTTGAGGATATTGATTGAAACAAATTGAACCTTGTACAAATACAAAGCCCTCATTATAAAAGGAGACTGCCACAATTTGGGCAGTATGCTAATACATATATATATTCTATAAGTTTACTTCTTTAGATAAGCAATGATAAAGTAAGACTCTTATAATGTATAGACTGTTAGCAATTCCCTAGCTTATAGAACCGCATTTCATATTTGCAGGGACCGCAACATCCAATCTTCGGGGGTAGAGCCTATCTTTATTATATTCGTTATCAATAAACTCTTGTTTTGTTATTCCATCACCAACATTAGGGTTCCAGCGGCGTTCTTCACCCACCGTAGAAACCGTAAGCCCTTCATAATTATGCGCCGGATAAATGAGTGTGCTATCCGGATAACTAAAAAGTTTATTCCGACAACTTTCAAATGTGTCGCTGGCAGATCCTCCTTGAAAGTCTGTTCGACCGGTGCCTCCAATAAATAACGTATCTCCTGTAAATAGTTTATCATCAATAAAATAAGTTGTACATCCTTCGGTATGCCCCGGCGTGTGGATTGCGGTTATAGAATGGTCACCTAACTGTATTTGATCGCCATCGTTTAATAAAATATCTGATCCTTTAACGCCTGTTTTTGATCCATAATATATTTTAGTTGACGTTCTGGTTCTTATTTCATCTGCGGCCGTGATGTGGTCTGCGTGAACGTGGGTTTCTAAAACGCCGACTAGCGAAAGACCAAGCCTTTTAACAAGAGTTAGGTCCCTGCTAATTTTTTCCAAAACAGGATCAATTAAAACAGATTTTTTGGATTCATTACTAAAGATCAAATAAGTAAATGTCCATGTCTCTTGGTCAAATAACTGCCGGATATTAATATTGCTCTTTTGTCTCCGTTGCTTCATTAAATTAAACACGCATTTAACGACCGCTTATAAATATTCACTCATGCCCCCGGTCATAGTTAATGCTGTAAACCCATTCTTGTTTAATATTGTTGTTGCCATTGCAGATCGGGTTCCGGATGCGCAATATGCGATAATTTTTTTATCTTTATTTGGCATTAATTCATTTAATCTGTTTTTTAGTTCTCCCAAAGGAATATGTATTGATCCAGGAATATGGCGAATGATTCTTTCTTTTGTTTCTCTAACATCGAGTAATATACTTGATTCTTTGTTTATACTATTTTTCACTTCATGCGCACTAATTGATGGTGGGTTAAAAAAACTTTTAATTTTGTCAAACATAGTCTCTCCTTTATTTATTACTTATTTTGTTAGATGTTAATTAATGTACTTGCTTACACATTATTTTTCTCGGAATAATGTTTTCTATAATAAGGCTCTTTTATACAAGCCAGAGGCGTTTCATTGCAATCCAAATTTCTAATTCCAAGAAATACTTATGTAGATATCAAGCGGCCAGTGCCATTTATTTCTGATGATATTTTTGGACGTCCTTTGTAAATAACATTACCGGTACCAACAATGTTCACCTTTAGTTCATCAATGACGTTAATCTTTATATTTCCAGTCCCTAAGACTTTAGCCTCCGCAATATTGACTTGTATCATTTCCATATTAACATTACCAGTTCCAGTAACCTTTATATTATTATTAAATACTTCACCACCCCCACTGAAAAGAATGCTCCCCGTTCCAATAAGATTAACTTGAAGAGAACTTGAACTAATCTTATCAATAAAGTTCATACTTCCAGTTCCAATATTTTCTATAAATTTAAATTTAGAATTTTGTGTATATATATAAATAGTTCCACGTAATGATAATTTCTTCCAAAATTTCCACCAATCATCTTTTATGCTTTCAATAATTAATCGATTCTCTTCAATTCTTATTTTTAAATGGGACTCAGACTTTTCATTCAAATTAATTTCAGCATAAGTTCTATCGGAAAATCGAATTTCAATATCAAAAGGTGTGGCATTTGATATCGAATTAAATTCATCTAATTTGATTTCATAAGGTTCAGCGTGTACAATTGCTAGTATTGCTAACAAATAAGTAATAGCTAATATTTTTCTCTTCATTTTATTCTCCTTTATTTGCCCCAGAGGCGTTTCATTTAATTAAGAATGGGAAAAAATTCCTTTTTCCTGTCAACAGAATTGCGATAAGCCATGAAAGAGTATTTGGAATCATAGATGCAGTAAAATGGATGAGGACCTCATCTCTACTTTCATCAAGAAATGATAAAACTAACATAAAACATGTTCCAAAAAATCCAATCCAATGCAAAACATCTGCTATTTTATTCATTACTTAACTTAGATATAACCCAGAGGCGTTTCATTTACTTTTATTCTTTAGTGTTGAACCTACACCCGCGCCTAATGCTATACCTAAAGCTATACCCAGTCCTACATTATCGATAGCTGCTCCAAGGATTATTCCAAAGACTACACCAAACGCAGCTCCTAATGCTATATTATTTTCTTCTAATGACTTTTTCATTTTCCAATCCTTTATTTGAGCCAGAGGCGTTTCATTTTATTCTCCTTTTAATTGGTTTACTTAAATACAGATTTCCTGTACCGCATAATAGCAAGCGTTATTGAACCTAATAAAAACCCAGGGATGATTTGAACGAGAGCTCCGTAAACNANATGATTTAAAAGNGCCTGTANCCAATTATCAAAATAAANACCATAATGAGTTCCTATNGNCCATTTAGTATCAATCCACCAAACAACAAAAACTGTAAANCTCGAAANGGGTGAAAATATAATTAAACTTAAAAGGAGTAATAGGTANGGTTGNTTTTCGNTATATAATTTTATTCCCCAGTAAACGGCAAATGCCAAAGTAAGCCAGAGTAGTCCAATAATGAAAATAACNTTCTCAGGTAATCCAGCCAGTTCAAGGAAAAAGCGAATTGGTGTGACAAAGATGGCTATCAATATAGGTATCTTGGCAAGACTAAGTGCACGTAGAAACATTGATGTATGACCTCTAAATAGTTTCTTGAAAATAATTAAAATTTTTCATTTGGATAATGAAGCCCGATTTGCTTTCTAATTTTATCCATCGATTTCATTACAGCAATACTTTCTTCATGTGGCATAAGCGGTGATTCGATTAACTTTAATCTAACACAACGGGAGAATTCAACTGCCTGCTCGCGTAATCCATGTCCTTTATAATTATTCGGATATTCAGTCTTAGTACCATCATGAAGCACAACTCGCATTGCAGCTGGATTATAAAAGATACGATCAATCTCTAACCATCCATTAACACCAGAAACAACTGCTCGGCAGGGTGTAGAATTGTTTAGTGTTGTATTTAAAATGGCTTGTGCGCCATCATTATATTCAAAAATTGCGGATGTTTGTTCATCTACGCCCTTATTAGTAAAATTCGCTTTGGCTGTAATTTTATCTGGGATTCCAAGAATTAGATGTGAAAAAGAAACTACATAAATCCCAAGATCAAGTAATGCACCACCACCAAGTTCAGGCTCCCAAAGGCGAGGATTATTAGAGTCTGTTAGGCGCTGTCCGTGGTCAACTTGTAGAGTGTGAATATCACCAAGAACTTTACTTTTAATAATATTACGTACTATTTCTATATGAGGTAAGAAGCGAGTCCACATTGCTTCAATGAGGGTTAATTGCTTTTGAGTTGCCATATTAACCATTATTTCTACTTCATTAGTATTAATAGCAAATGGCTTTTCGCAAAGCACCGGTTTATTGGCATCTAATGCCAAAATAGTATGTTCTAGGTGAAAATTATTTGGAGTTGCAATATAGATGCCATCCAAACTTGGGTCTTCTACCAATTTCGAATAACTTGGGTAACCAACACAGTCTGGATATTTAGATGCAAATTGTTGTGCAGTAGATAGTTTACGTGAACCAACTGCAGCCACAGTATGATCATTAAGATAACTTAAATCGTTAGCGAACTTACCTGCTATTCCTCCTGTGCCAATAATTCCCCAATTAAATTTTTTTTTCATAAAAATAATTTAATTTTTAATTTGACGATGTCGCCGCAACATGCAGTCATTCATGACTACTAGCAGTCCAGCCTTTTCCGCTATTTCGGCCGCTTCTACATTGATTATAGTATCCTGAAGCCACAAAGCTTTGGCGCAGATTTCCACTGCTAATTCTGCGATAGGTAGCACATGTTCCGGTCGCCGAAAAACATCTACCACATCGATTTTGTAAGGAATTTCTAAAAGTGAAGGGTAGCAAGTCATTCCAGCAATTTTTTTGTGCCCTGGGTTCACAGGAATAATATCATACCCCTTTTCTTTCATGTACATGGCAACATAATGACTGGGCCTTTCCGGCTTGGGGCTCATCCCCACCACGGCAATGCTTTTCATTTGGAAGATAGATTGGATGGTTTCTGAATGATTCATCTTTTGAAAAAGTTTCCCAACACATAAGAAATAATTTTTGGATTTTCTTTGAGACGNCGTANTGAATATTCAAACCAATCCTNACCANAAGGAACATAAACTCTTACTTTATAGCCTTTAGCNTTTAATTTTTCCAATCGATTACCCATTGGTACGCCATACAATACNTGGAATTCAAATCTATCTGATTGAATATTTTCTGATTCGATTAATAATTCTAAACGGTCAATTAGGGTAAGGTCATGTGTGGCTAGGCATGCATAGCCATCACCATTNAGTAAAGATTTAGCCATTTCTACATAATTATCATTAATGGAATTATGATCATGGATAGCAATCTCAGGGGACTCATTGTATATGCCTTTGCAAATTCGCAGNTTGAGAAGGGGGGAGTTCAATTTTTTTATATCATTTAAACTTCGTAAAAGATAAGCCTGGATTACAGTTCCCATACCATCATAGATGGACGATGCTTTTTTATATATATCAAACGTCTGTGAAGTATAGGTGGAATTTTCCATATCGATTGTTATGCCAACGCCATTTTTATTGCCTTCATGTGCTAAAGTAAGGATATTGTCTTCACCTAATTGCATATCAATTTCTAGGCCGAGGTGGGTTAGCTTTACTGAAATGGTGCTATCTAGATTTTCATCAGCTATTTTTTGAATCACTTCAATATAGGCATCCTTGACTTTTGNTGCTTCTTCTTTGGAATGAACAAATTCACCTANGATATCTAATGTTGTTGAATAACCATTATTATTCAATTCTCGAACAATTTCTAAAGTAGAATCAATTGTCTCTCCCGCTACGTATGGTTTGGCAAANGGTCTCGCAAACCACTTAGGAAGGTAGGGTATGAAGGCAGCTATAACTGAATTTAACCAAGACATAAGTTGGCGAATTTAGGTTAAGGAAATAGGGGACAACAATCGGAATTCANGTGCTTTTATTTNAATCATTGTTTCTGACGGAAAAATAAGTAGAAACTTCATTAAGTTTACCTTGACCAAACTTTAAGTAAGACTCTAAATTTACAATCTCTAAAAGAGCAAATAAATCTATGTATCGCGACTTCGGAACCATATTTATTTTCATTTTCATGGGCATTGTACTTGTCTACGTACCNTTGCTTATTCAAAAGCTNGTTGCACCCAANAACCCCAACCCNGANAAACTGGCTACTTATGAATGTGGTGAAGAATCAGAAGGATCTGCATGGGTGCAGTTCAATATTCGATTTTATGTGGTCGCATTAATATTTCTTATCTTTGATGTAGAAGTCGTCTTCCTTTTTCCATGGGCTGTCGTCTTTAATGAATTGGGTCTTTTAGCCTTCATTGAGATGGCCATATTCCTCTTAATTTTAATTGTTGGTCTGGCATACGTCTGGAAAAGAGCAGACTTAGACTGGGTAAAATATAATGTCAAATATGGACGAGGNCGTTATGCCAATCTTATTGATAAACCTCAAAAGGCACAGGAATCATAATGGGTGTTTTAGAAAATAAATTTCAAGATAATGTTATTGTAGCTTCACTAGATAAGCTCTTAGGATGGGCTAGGTCCACATCCCCATGGTATTTTCAGTTTGGATTGGCTTGTTGTGCTATTGAAATGATGGCCTCAGCTGCAAGCCGTCATGATTTAGAACGAATTGGTATGATGCCTCGTTCTTCACCGCGACAGGCTGATGTAATGATTGTTGCTGGAACCGTAACTATGAAAATGGCTCTCCGAGTNAAAAAATTATACGAACAAATGGCTGATCCNAAATATGTTATCTCTATGGGTAGTTGTGCTACTAGTGGCGGTCCCTATTGGCAACATGGATACCANGTTTTAAAGGGAGTAGATTTAGTGGTCCCTGTAGATGTATACGTTCCAGGATGCCCACCGCGACCNGAAGCTTTGATTGAAGGGCTCTTGAAATTGCANGAAAAGATTCAAACCGAGCGTCCTCTCACTCGTAAAATTGCATGACATCAGCTGAAATTATTGCGGCGATCGAAAGCCAGTTCTCAGAAGCTGTAATCGAGAATGAGGATTTGGCGGATCATCAAGTTGAACTCGATAGTGCTCATTGGTTTGATATTGCCACATTCATGAAAAATGATCCAAACTTATCATTTGACCAATTGGAATGTATTACCGGTGTTGATCCAGGTGAAGATAGTCAATTACAGACCCGTTATAATCTCCATTCCATGGAATATCGGCATAAGATAGAAGTGGTCATTAGNCATGATAGGGAGAATCCTAAGGTAGCATCAATTGAACAATTATGGCGGATCGGTGATTGGTTTGAACGCGAAACTTATGATATGTATGGCATCATTTATGAGGGGCATAGAGATTTACGGCGTATTTTATGCCCAGACGACTGGGAAGGTTGGCCTTTAAGAAAAGATTATGAAGGTCAGGAATCTTACCATGGTATTGTTGTACCTAAAATAAAGGAAGAAGAGGGATGGGAGTAGTTCAGGGCGATCAAATGACTCTCAATATTGGGCCCCAGCATCCCAGTACACATGGTGTATTAAGGCTCGAGGTGATGACAGATGGAGAAATTGTTTCTAAGATCAAACCCCATATAGGTTATCTCCACCGTTGTTTTGAAAAACATTCAGAAAACGTTACCTATGAACAAGTGATTCCATTTACAGATCGATGTGATTATCTTGCTTCTATGAACAGCAATTTTGGATATGTGGTAGCAATGGAGCAGTTGATGGAGATCAAGGTGCCTGAGCGAGTAGATTATATTCGTGTTATAATGGGTGAATTGAATCGCATTGGCAGTCACCTATTGGCATTGGGTGTATACGGACTGGATATTGGCGCCTTTACACCCTTTTTATATATGTTACGTGANCGTGAGNGAATATTGGATATGTTTGAATATACCTGTGGTGCAAGGCTCCTCTATAATTATATGTGGGTTGGNGGTGTTTCTCATGACTTGCCAAAAGATTTTGAAAANATTTGCATTGGGTTTNTAGATTATTTTGAACCTCAGATTGAAGAGTATAACAACCTCCTCACCTATAANAAAATTTTTGTAGAACGAACTGCAGATGTAGGAGTTATACCTGCAGATGTGGCTGTAAGNTATGGTGTAAGTGGACCAAATTTGCGCGGATCCGGTGTGAAATGGGATGTTCGTAANGATGAACCATATTCTATTTATGATCGATTTGAATTTGATGTGCCAGTGGGTAACGGNCATTTTGGAACCCTTGGTGATTGTTTTGATCGATATTGGGTGCGNATGCTAGANATTCANGAAAGTGTTAAGATTATTCGTCANGCATTGAAGGATATTCCTGGAGGTGATGTGCACCAGGCGCTTCCCAAAAAGATCCGTCCACCAAAAGGGTCAATTTATCGCCGAACTGAAAGTCCGCGTGGCGATTTGGGATATTACATTATCAGTGATGGGACTCCAGTNCCATTCCGGGTAAAAATGCGTTCACCNGCGTTTACAGCGTTATCCTGTTTAGACGAAGTCTCCCGCGGTTGGATGATCTCAGATGTGATTGCCATTCTTGGCAGTTTAGATATTGTACTGGGAGAAATCGACAGATGACAGTTGATATGTTAATAGATTGGTTTGCGACAATTGGAAATTTTCCAGCATTGGCCTTTATCTTGGCTGTTGTAATCTCAGGTATTCCTTTGTTTTTGATTATGGCCTTGAATGCTATGATTGCAGTTTATGTTGAACGAAAAGTATCTGCATTCATGATGGACCGAATTGGACCTATGGGGCAGGGCCCAGGGCTTCATGCAGGTAANTGGGGTTTATTGCAAACTGCAGCAGATGCTGTGAAATTGCTTGTTAAGGAAGATACNATCCCGGATTCATCAGATAAGTTCTTATTCAAAATGGCACCATANATTATCTTTATTGGNGCCTTTTTAGGGCTNGCAGCNGTGCCCTTNAGTTCAACTCTCCAGGTGGCTGATTTCAATGTGGGCGTTTTTTATATCATNGCTGTTGGTTCCATAGGTGTCATTGGTATNGTNATGGCTGGATGGGCATCAAATAATAAATGGTCACTTTACGGTGCCATGCGNTCAGCTTCCCAAATCATTTCTTANGANATNCCTGCTGGGTTNTCNATTATTATTCCTATTATGATGGCTGGAACAATGAACCTCCAGGAATTGATNCAATTTCANTCTGGTTCAGTTTGGATCGTCCTCCCTAATTGGATTATTTTTAATAACCCATTCTCTTTCATTGCATTTTTTATCTTTTTTATNAGTGCCATCGCTGAGACTAACCGAACACCATTTGATATTCCAGAAGCAGAGTCTGAACTTGTTGCCGGTTGGATGACNGAATATTCCGGTTTTCGATGGGCTGTATTTTTCTTGAGTGAATATGCCAATATGTTAGTAGTGAGTGGTTTGGCTGTGGCTGGATTCCTTGGTGGATGGCAAAGCCCAATACCTGGACTATTNGATACAGGTGCCTGGGGTTTATTTTGGTTTATGGGTAAATTAATTTTTCTGATTTTTGTTATGATGTGGTTTCGCTGGACTTTCCCAAGACTGCGTGTTGATCAGCTCATGCATGTTTGTTGGAAAGTATTAATTCCCATAGCTATGGTTAATATTTTTGGTGTCGGTATTTGGAAATTAATCTTCGGGTAAGCTATGTCAAGATACTTTGCAAACATATATGATACGGTAAATACGCTATGGACAGGAATGCGCATTACATGGCGTCATATGATCAATATCAAACGGGATAATGTCACTCTACAATATCCAGAGGAGAGGTGGCCTCGCCCTGAAAGAAATATTGGTTTTGAGCATGAAAATTATAATATCATTCGTTCTCGGCTCCATGTGGATATCGATGATTGTATCGGTTGCTTAAAATGTGAAAGGGCCTGTCCCGTGGACTGTATCCATATTGACACAATTAAAGCACCAGATCGTGGTGAAGATATTCCCGATGTGAAACATACAGGTGAAACTTCAAATGGTACAAAAAAAGCCTTGGTGGTCAGTCGATTTACAATTGATATGTCTGAATGCTGTTACTGTAACCTCTGTGCCTACCCTTGCCCTGAGGAATGCATTTTTATGGTTGGTGGACCCAATAGNTCAAAACATCCTATTGATTATGAATTTTCAGAATTTGACCGGACTGATTTAATTTATNAATTTGCAAAAAAATTAAACACTGAACAAAAAGAAAATCTTCAAAATCCAAAACCAGAGGCGGAAGCGTAATGGCTGAAACCGTTTTTTGGATTATTGTTGGCATCACCGTTGGTTCTGCCTTCATGGTCGTTCAAAGTAAAAGCTTGTTGTATTCGGCTTATGCATTGTTATTCACCTTTGTTGGTGTAACTGGACTATATATATTTCTCTGGGCAGATTTTTTAGCTGTTGTTCAAATTGTGGTTTATATAGGCGGTATTCTCATTTTGATTATATTTGGTATTATGTTAACTAATAAAATTACTTCTGTCAATATCAGCCATACATCCATGCAGAAAAGTGTTGGTGCAATTGTCGTNTTNGGATTAATNGGTGTGTTGGGATATATGGTTTTGNAAACGCCTTGGATCGTATTGGCTAATTCTGAGCCAGCAGAAACGACAAAAGCGATTGGCCGATTATTAATGATGGAATATCTCCTTCCATTTGAAGCGGCTTCACTGTTGCTTCTTGGCGCANTAATTNGTGCAACAACACTTTCTCGAAAGGAAAACTAGTGGACAATTTGACCAATTATTTGCTTGTTAGTGCAGTCTTGTTTACTTTGGGATTGTATGGTGTTGTGACACGTCGAAACGGTGTAGCTGTTCTAATGGGTGTAGAACTTATTTTGAATGCTGCTAATGTAAATTTTTTGGCTTTTGCGCGATTTGGTGGTAATAACATGGCGGGTCACGTTTATGCTTTATTTGTTATTGTTTTGGCCGCTGCTGAAGCAGCTGTGGCTCTAGCNATTATTATCAATATTTTCAATAATTTTAATACCATCAATATTGATGATGTAAGTGAACTAAANCAATGATCACCGGGAATATCATTACTGATTTCAGTTTACTTATTCTTTTTTTACCATTAGTCGCCTTTGTTATCAATATTTTAGTTGGGAAAAAATTACCTCGGCAAGGCGATTGGGTATCTGTTGGGGCTATACTAATTACTCTTATCTTATCCCTATCTCTGTTCATGACTATGCTCATGAATTGGGATCCAAATTTTTCACATGAAGNCTCTATGACATGGATTGATCTTGGTGCTTTCAATGTTGCNCTGGGCTTCTGGATAGATAATATCACCGTAGTTATGNTGGTTGTAGTTGCTTTGATTTCTAGTATGACACATATCTTTTCTTTAGAATATATGAAAGGTGATATTCGCTATAATCGGTATTTTGCTTATCTTGGGTTGTTCACATTTTCAATGAATGGGATTGTTTTAGCTAACAATCTAATATCGTTATATATTTTTTGGGAATTGGTTGGCGTGAGTTCTTATTTATTAATTAGCCATTGGTTCGAAAAACATTCTGCTGCAGATGCCGGTAAAAAAGCTTTNTTGACGAATAGGGTAGGTGATATCGGATTCTTTATTGGCATCATGATTATGTTTACTGCTATTGGGTCTTTTAATTTTAAAGAACTTTTTGCTGGTGTATCCCAAGGAATGATNAGTGGATCGTTACTTACACTGGCTGGTGTAGGATTATTTATGGGTGCTGTTGGTAAATCTTCTCAGTTCCCACTTCATATTTGGTTGCCAGATGCAATGGAAGGGCCAACGCCNGTATCCGCATTNATGCACGCCGCAACTATGGTTGCTGCTGGTGTTTATTTNACCGTTAGGCTATTTCCTCTGTTTTCACCAGAAGCACTAACAATCATTGCTTATGTTGGAGGATTCACCGCATTGTTTGCTGCAACAATTGCAATTACACAAAATGATATTAAAAAAGTATTAGCATATTCAACTGTAAGTCAGTTGGGTTACATGATTTTGGCTGTAGGCGTAGGAAATTATGTAGCCGCATTTTTTCATCTTTTAACCCATGCTATGTTTAAAGCATGTTTNTTCTACGGATCCGGTTCCGTAATCCACGCGATGCACCATTCGCTTCATGATCTTAAGGATCATGATACAGATCCCCAAGATATGCGGAATATGGGTGGTTTTAAATCTAAGATGCCCATCACACATTGGACCATGCTCATTGCAACTTTGGCAATTTCTGGTGTACCATTATTCTCAGGATTTCTATCCAAGGATGCTATTTTAGCTGGTACNCTAGCGTTTGCTCAGCATCATCCACATCACTTTTTACTTCCAATCTTTGGTTTTAGTGCTGCAGCCATTACCGCATTCTATATGTTTCGTCTTATTTTTATAACATTCTATGGGTCACCAAAAATTCCAAAAGTTTTTGAAGGCATCCATGAATCGCCTAAAGCGATGACTTTTCCATTGATGGTCTTAGCTGGATTAAGTTTTTTCCTCTTTTATACATTGCCATATTTTAATCCTTTCTCGGATCATGGTTGGTTTACAGAACTGGTAAAAGCGAGCAATTCTGCTGTNCCAGGGAGTCCAACNGCAGCTGAAATCTATGATGGTGTGCACCATGCCCATTACCCAGCCATGGCCCTTTCAGTGCTCNTCGCAGGGCTAGGAATTGGATTATCTTATTTAATGTATTTGAAACAAAAATTATCTCCNAAATCNATTGCAAACAAAATGGGCATTCTCTATAAATTGTCATTAAATAAATATTTTATCGATGAAAATTATAATCGTTTCTTGTATCAACCATTTTTGAAACTATCACGTGTTGTGGCATATGTCGATTGGGATTTGTATGATAAGTATTTCATTAATGGTTTTGGCCGCATTACCAAACTTCTGTCTANAATAACAGGGCGGATGGATTATGATGGGTTGGATCAAACCTTGGTAGATGGAGTAGGGCGTACGGCGCAAGGATTCGGAAAACAACTTAAACAAGTGCAGACTGGTCGGTTACAGAACTATATGCTGTTCGCATTGATCGGTGTCATTATCATCCTGGTTATCCAGACCGTATAAAGATTTCATAAAGGGTTAAGTATGAATCATTTACTCAGTTGGATCATTTGGCTTCCTGTCCTAGGGATGGTGACCATTGCCTTCGTTCCACGAGACAAATCGGAATTAATTAAACAGATCGCCGCAGTTGTCTCAGGGATTCAGTTGGTATTGGCCATCTATCTNTGGCGCATCTTTGATGCAACCAATGGGACATTCCAATTCATGGAGAGAGCTGAATGGATTCCATCATTTAATATCACCTATATNTTGGGAGTTGACGGACTCAGTCTNCCCATGGTATTTCTTATGGCTTTGATCGGTTTCATTGGCGTATTCGTCAGCTGGAATATCAATAAGGCTGTAAAAGGCTATTTTTCACTCTTNCTATTATTGAATACAGGTGTTATGGGTGTCTTTTTAGCTNTGGACTTCTTCCTTTTTTACATTTTCTGGGAAGTGATGCTTCTGCCAATGTATTTCCTNATCGGGATGTGGGGTGGNCCGCAACGTGAATATGCGGCTATCAAGTTTTTNCTCTACACCTTATTTGGCTCTGTGCTAATGCTTATCGCAATTTTAGCCCTCTATTTTACTTGTGGTAATACATTTGACATGCTGATTCTGATGGAAACAGCGCCAATAGCATTAAATGGNATGTTATGGTGGGGTATGAGTGCCATAAAAGTGATTTGGGTANTACTCTTTATTGGCTTTGCTATTAAAGTTCCAGTATTTCCATTCCATACCTGGTTACCCTTGGCCCACGTGGAAGCACCTACAGCCATCTCTGTAATTTTGGCGGGAGTGCTTCTTAAGCTGGGAGTATATGGAATTTTAAGAATTAACTACACTATGCTTCCGGACGGTGTATTTTGGTTCGCCGGAGCTTTGGCTNTNTTGGGTTTAATAAATGTGATTTGGGGTGCAATGTGTGCGCTAGCTCAGAATGATTTGAAAAAATTAGTGGCCTATTCATCAGTAAATCATATGGGATATACACTGATTGGTATGGCGGCNGTGATTGCTGCCTCTGGCATGAATGGAGAAAATCTCATTAGTGCTCAGGCAGGTCTTGGCGGTGCTGTATTTCAGATGTTTAATCACGGTACAATCTCTGCCATGCTTTTTATTTTGGTGGGTGTGATCTATGATAGAGCGCATCACCGAGATATCGAAGGTTTCGGTGGTTTAGCCTCTCAAATGCCTGTTTATACAGCATTTGTTGCAATTGCTTTCTTTGCTGGCCTTGGTTTACCCGGTTTCAGTGGGTTTGTTAGTGAAGCAATGATTTTTATTGGTGCCTTCCCTATTTTTAAAGCGGTAGTCATTATTTCAACATTGGGTATTCTGCTAAATGCTGCATATTTCTTATGGGCATTTCAACGAATCTTCTTTGGTCCCGCTAATGAAAAATATAATAATCTTCCAGACATTAATAANCGCGAATTATTTACTATCATCCCATTAGCTGTGATTACTTTAATTCTGGGTGTGTATCCCCGTCCATTCCTGGATTTGGTTGCTGCCACATTAAATGTCCTAATCGAATCAGTCGTGTCCATTGGTGGACTCGCCGTAGGNATGTAAGGGTCTTATATGAGCAATCTCAATAGTTTAGCTCATTTTTGGCCAGAACTCATTCTGACCGTTACAGTNTTAGTTGCAATCATTGCTGATTTGCTATATCGTAGAGAAGATTCATCTAATGTTGCATGGTGGGTATTAGGAGGTATAGCTCTAACCTTGTTTTCCATCCGCATAGGTGGAAGTTCAATCTCAAGTCTTTTTATGGGTACAATAGCGATTGATCCATTTGCTGAATTCTTCAAAGTATTAGTTTTGCTATCAACGGCATTGGTGATTCTTATGACTTTCAATTCAAGAGAACTTGATAATTATCGTGTTGGAGAATACTTTTCAATCTTAGCCATTATGGCGTTTGGATTATTTCTCATGGCTGCTGCAATTGACATATTAATGGTTTACNTAGCTATTGAGATCGTATCAATCATGTCGTTCTTTTTGGCCGGATACTTAAAGAAAAAGCCGGAGAGTAATGAAGCATCACTTAAGTATGTGATTTATGGCGCATTTTCATCAGGGATTATGCTATATGGTTTAAGTATTCTATTTGGATTGACAGGAACAACAAAGTTTTTTGAAATGCAGGCTGCCATTGCCAGTTTAGGCCCAGATTCNAATTTGGCTTTAGTCCTTTCAACGGTTTTTATCTTGGTTGGCTTTGGTTATAAAATCTCAGCTGTACCATTTCACTTCTGGACACCNGATGTATATGAGGGTTCTCCAACAACTATAACAGCATACTTATCTGTCGCACCTAAAGCGGCCGGTTTTGCACTGCTTATCCGTTTCTTTAATCAGGTATTTGGNGATGGAACCGCTATGGCATCTGAATCTTGGCTGGCATTAAACAATATTCCTTGGCCACAATTNATGGCGATCCTTGCTGCCGCAACCATGACNGTTGGAAACTTAGTGGCAATCCAGCAAAATAGTGTTAAAAGGATGTTAGCTTANTCNAGTATTGCTCATGCAGGTTACATGATGATGGGGTTGCCGCTCATGTCTCAATCTGGTGTTTTTGGCATCATGATTTATCTGACCATGTACCTTTTTATGAATCTCGGTGCATTTTATGTAGTTATTTATGTCCAAGGGAAGGTTGGTGGTGAAGATTTTGAAAATTTTAATGGTTTAGGATGGAGGATGCCATTCGTTGGTGGAGCAATGACTCTCTTCATGGTTGCACTTACAGGATTACCACCCACTGCGGGATTTATAGGAAAATTTTATATTTTTGCAGCTGTAATCGAAGCAGGATCTCAATACTACTGGCTNGCTTTTGTGGGTGTGATAAACAGCGTGATTTCACTTTACTATTATATTCGAGTGGTAAAACATATGTATCTTATTGGAGAGAGGAGTGAGTCTGTCTCAATGCCAGANTCNCAACTGGTGACTGCAATCCTTTTAGTCCTTGCTATNCCAACATTTGTATTTGGTTGGTATTTTGGNCCAGTGGCTAATTGGATAANTGAATCGTTAGTTATGTTTCAGGGAATGTGAACATTAAAATTTGGAGTAGTTATTGGCTGATATAACTATAAGAAAAGGGCACAATATTAGAATCGCGGGTGTACCTATAAANGAAATTCAAAAAGGATTNTCTCCAAAATCAGTCGCAATTCATCCAACTGATTTTAAAGGTNTAAAGCCTAAANTAATGGTTGAAGAGGGCGACGCGATTAAGATTGGTTCTCCATTATTCCAAAGCAAATCCAACCTTGATATTACATGGCCATCTNTCGGTGCAGGTAAAGTGTCTCAAATTCAATATGGACCTAGGCGAGTCATTGAAAAAATTAGTATTGTTCTTGCAGAAAATGAAGAAGTTGAAAGTTTTAAAACATATCGATTATCAGAAATATCCACATTAAGTCGAGAAAAGGTATTGGCCACTTTATTAAGTGGAAGCATATTCCCTTTTATTCGACAGAGGCCTTATAATAAAGTAGCAGACCCTAATGATGTACCTAGAGATATATTCATTTCAGGATGGAATACATCTCCTCTAGCTGTTAATCTCGATTTAGCTCTTCGTAGAAGATTATCCCCTTTTCAAGCTGGTATTAATGTTTTAAGAACTCTGACTTCTGGAAAAGTACATTTATCATATTATAAAAATACAGTATCCAATACATTGTTAGAAGTGGAGGGAACTGAAGTTCACTTGCTTGATGGTCCGCACCCTGCAGGAAATGTGGGTATTCAAATTCATCACATTGCTCCTTTGGCTCTTAATGACATAGTATGGACTGTGAACGCTCAAGATGTTGTCCGAATTGGAAATTTCTTTTTAACTGGGAAGCTGGACACAACTTTATTTACAACCATAGGCGGCCCTGGTGTTAAAAATCCAATTCATATTAAATCGCGGTTAGGAGCTGAGGTTGCGACATTGACACGTGACAACTTGAATGAAGGAAATCACCGAATTATTTCTGGAGATGTTTTAACTGGGAAAAAATCGGATACTGATGGATTCCTTCGATTTTATGATTCATCAGTATCGGTGATACCTGAGGGTGGTGAAAGAGAATTCTTAGGCATGTTAAAACTAGGTTCATCGAAAACAAGATATAGTTTGACAAACGCTTTTCTTGGTTTTGGAAAGAAACTATACAACTTTAATACATTAAAAAATGGCAGTGAACGCTATATGGTTCCCATTAATGCTTGGGAGGATGTATTGCCTATGGATATTCTACCAAACTCTCTTTATCGAGCAATCTTAGTTGAAGATATTGAAGAGATGGAACAATTGGGTATAATGGAGTGCGATGAAGAAGATTTTGCCTTATGCTCTTTTGCATGTCCCAGTAAAATTGATTTAGGTGCAACAATTAGTCGAGGATTGGATTTAATGGAGAAAGAAGGTTAAATGTTGTTAACCCTCCGAAAAATACTGGATAAACATCGAGGCAAATTTGAAAAAGGCGGATTTCTAGAAAAATTTTATCCAATCTTTGAAGCAACTGATACAATTCTTTTTAGTACTGATGAAGTGACAGAATCTGGTCCGCACGTTCGTGATAGCATTGATACCAAACGCATAATGATTCTTGTGGTTTTGACACTTCTTCCTCTCTATTTTTTTGGAGCGATTAATGTTG
>PAIR01000071.1 GCA_002704905.1 Fidelibacterota bacterium | reverse complement strand
CCTACAAATTCAGATGTTTATTCTACGCAAATGGCAGAATTTGTTACAACTATGGGTCGAGTAGCGCAACCGGATTATTTACCTTATGCCTTTTATATCGAAGGTGGTGCATTGGGTGTAGAGAATGCATTAAAAACAGCTTTTGATTGGAAGGTTCGGAAGAATCTTGAAGCTGGAAAAGGTGAAAAAGGAAGTAAAGTATTGCATTTCAAAGAATGTTTTCATGGGAGAACTGGCTATACTATGAGCTTAACTGATTCTCCAGATCCCAGAAAAACAATGTATTTTCCACAGTTTGATTGGCCAAGGATTGATAATCCAAAAATTCACTTTCCCTTAAATGATAAATCTTTAGAAAATGTAATTAATGCAGAATCTATTGCGATTAGTCAAATTAAATCTGCTCTTACAAACAACGCCAACGATATAGCAGCACTAATTATTGAACCTATCCAAGGTGAGGGTGGAGATAACCACTTTAGATGCGAATTTTTTCAACAACTAAGATCATTAGCTGATGAACATGAGTTTTTACTGATCTATGATGAGGTTCAAACCGGCGCAGGAATTACAGGTAAAATGTGGGCACATCAACTTTTTAAACCAAGTAACTGTAATTGTGATTGTGAAAAAATGAATACTAAACCAGATATTATTTGCTTTGGTAAAAAGACACAGGTATGCGGAATTTTTGCTGGAAAAAGACTAGATGAAGTTGAAGGCCATGTATTTAAAGAATCTAGTAGGCTTAATTCGACATGGGGTGGAAACCTAGTTGATATGGTTCGATTCACTATTTATTTAGAAATAATTGAGCGAGAAAATCTTTTGAAACAAGTTTCAGAAAATGGCGTTTATTTAAAAAAAGGCTTGGAGTCACTTCAAATTTCCCATTCTGATAAAATATTTAATACAAGAAATCGTGGATTATTCGGTGCTTTTGATATGAACTCATCTGAAGAGAGGGATAAAACTATAGAATTAATTGCCAAAGAAGGTGCCCTCATGCTTGGTTGTGGCCATAAATCTATCCGTTTTAGACCTCATCTTAATATATCTAGATCAGAGATAGATCAGGGACTTTCTATGATTGATAGAGCAATAAGCAATATTTGAAAATATGACTGAGAAAGGCACTCTTTTCATTGTACCAACACCAATAGGAAATCTTGAAGATATGACTTTTCGTGGTTTAAGAATCTTGAAGGATTGCAGTTTAATTGCGGCAGAAGATACACGTCATACAAAAAAACTATTAAATCATTATGATATCTCAACTCGAACTATTAGCTATTTTGAACATAATAGGTTTACTAAAATTCCTAAGATTATTGATCAATTAAATTTCGGTAATGATATAGCTTTAGTTACAGATGCTGGTACACCTGGTATAAGTGATCCTGCATATAAATTGATTCGTGCCGCTATAGAATCTAATTGCAAAGTTGAAGCAATTCCAGGCGCATCTGCATCAATTACAGCTTTAGTGGCGTCGGGACTTCCTACAGATCGATTTGTTTTTGAAGGGTTTTTACCGCATAAAAAAGGAAGAAAGGTAAAACTTGAGCATTTATCTACCATAAATGGCACTTTAATATTTTATGAAAGCCCAAAGCGCATAAAACGCACTTTAAAAGATATTTTAGAATTTATTGGTGACAGGCCGGCTGTAATTGCGCGTGAATTGACGAAAATACATGAAGAATTTATTCGCGGTACAGTTTCTGAATTATTATCGTATTTTACTCAACATACTCCCAGGGGAGAATTTGTAATTATGGTTGGAAAGGATGACCCAAACGTCTACTTCTAAAGGAAATTTTATAACATTTGAAGGTATCGATGGCTGTGGTAAAAGCACTCAGGTGAATATGCTGATGAATGCAATGAACCTTGGCAATAAAAAGACGATTTTAGTGAGAGAACCAGGTGGCACAGCTATTTCAGAAGAAATTAGAGAAATACTACTCCACCGTCATTTAACAGATATTTGTGATAGAACAGAAGCTTTGCTAATGACAGGTAGCCGTTCTCAGTTAACCTACGAGGTTATTCTGCCCAACTTGAAAAAAGGTATTAACGTGATTGCTGATCGTTATTATGATTCAACTTTGGCTTATCAGGGAGGTGGTAGAAAGATAAACTTGGACTGGCTTATTGAGCTTAACCAATTCGCATCTTATGATTTGGTACCAAATGTTACCTTTCTTATAGATATATTACCTGAAGAAGCATCCAAAAGAAAAAGTCAAGAAAAAGATAGAATTGAAAGGGCAGGTATAGATTTACAAGTACGAGTAAGGAATGCCTATTTAGATCTTTCCAGCCGTTTTCAAGGCAGATTTGTTATTATAGACGGCCATGATACCATTGAAAATATTCACGGCAATATTCTTGCCGAACTTAGAAGGAGAGAGCTGTTCTCATGAAAAAACATTTAATAAAATTATTAATTCCACTGACTATTTTGACAGGTATCATATCTCTTGCTGTAACTCAGTCAAGTTTTTATAGAAAGGTTGGTCAATCTCAACGCTTGATCAGCAATGTTTATAGTAAAATATTTGCTAACTATGTAGATGAACTGGATCCAGAAACTTTTGTTAATGCTAGTATTAATAGTATCACTCAAAACTTGGATCCATATACAAGCTATTTAGTTGAGGATGAACAGCACAATTTAAATGTGTTAAGCAAAGGTAAATATGGTGGCGTAGGTATACAGCTTGGATATCGAAATAATAATATGTCAGTTATTGCTCCTATGGATGGTGGTCCAGCAAAGAAAGCTGGAATTATGAGTGGCGATATTATTTTGAAAGTTGATGATGAAGACGTTAAAAAATTATCATTTAATGATGCTGCAGCAAAGATTCGTGGAAAAGAAGGAACAATAGTGAAACTTTCTATCAAACGGTATGGTGAAAACGATCCTATTCAGTTCAATTTAAAACGATCAAATATAACCGTTAAAGATGTCACTTACTCAGGTATGATTTCACCTTCCACAGGTTATATTCGTTTAAATAGATTTTCTCGAAATACTCCAAATGAAGTTGGATCAGCTTTTACTTCACTATTAGATAATAATGCAGATAATATTATAATAGATCTTCGTGACAATCCTGGCGGTCTTCTTTCTTCAGCTGTTTCAGTTTTGGATATGATCGTAGAAAAAAATACACCTTTGGTATCTACCAAAGGTCGAAACAAAGATGCCAACCGCACCTTTTATTCTCGAAGAAAGCCACTGATTCCAGCTGAAGTCAAATTGGCTATCCTGATAAACCAAGGGAGTGCATCTGCTAGTGAAATAGTAGCAGGCGCCGTGCAAGATTTAGATCGTGGTATNGTTATTGGTCAGANATCTTTTGGAAAGGGGCTCGTTCAAACNGCATTTACAATCGATGATAAGAGANCAATAAAGGTAACAACAGCACGATATTATGTGCCTAGCGGTCGATTTATACANAAACGAGATTATATAGATGAGAAATATATTACCAACAAAACAGAAGAAGATAGCGTATTTAAAACAATGGGTGGTCGTACAGTTCTTGGTAATGGAGGCATAACTCCTGATTCTATTATCGTACCTATTTTAATGGAATCACTTAGCAGTCAATATTGGCGGAATGGATATTTTTATTTATTCGCGCAACAGAATAAACANAATTACGCAACATTTATAGATGTTGNAAAAGATGGAGATTTATTGAAAAAATTTCAATCTTTTATTAAAACAAAGGATGGAGTTCTTCTTCCTGGTGAAAAGGAACTAGAGACAATTGCCGAAAAGATTGCTATTATTGATTCGACTAATAATTCTGTTAACTCTGCATTAGATATATTGAATGAATTTTATGCAAATCAAGAAGTGAAAAGAAGGAAAAGTGAATCCAACGATATTCATCAATTTCTTTTGTTGGAGTTCGCTGGTTTATTTGATGGTCCAGAGGGCCGTTTAAAACAAGCCATAAAAGATGACCTTACGGTTCAATCGGCATTGGATATTTTATCGAATGGCCTAGTTTATGAAGCATCGCTAATGCCAACTAAAATCGTTGAAAATTAAATATTAAATATCCTTTTCGAGATATTCAGAGTCTCCATTAAATTCACAAGCTTTTTTAGAGGGCGATTAGCTCAGTTGGTTAGAGCGCTTGCTCGACACGCAAGAGGTCAGCGGTTCGACTCCGTTATCGCCCACAAATAAGAATTGGATTTTATCAGTCCTAGAACCCAATTTTTAACCAAGTCAAAACATTATAAATGATATATTTATCATATTTAACACCTTCAGATGTGAAGCCAATTTTGCATGCGGCGAAGTATAGCTTCATTGATTAATAATTTTGTAATTCATTTTTTGATCTTATGAGTAAAATCACTATCACGTTACCGGATAAAACTACAAAGACCTATGATGCAGGAGTGACCCCATTGGNTGTTGCAGAAAGCATTGGTCCTAGGTTNGCTAATGATACAGTGGCAGCAACTATCAATGGAATCTTCACAGATGCAACAGTACCTATTATTGAAGATGCCGTTTTAAATCTTCATACTGCTAGTTCGGAAGAAGGACATGAGGTACTATTACACAGTACAGCACATGTTATGGCCCAAGCTGTCAAAAGGTTATGGCCAAAAAGCCAAGTTACCATAGGTCCTGCAATTGAAAATCGGTTTTATTATGATTTTGATATAGATGGTACTTTTTCAGATAAAGATTTGGATAACATTGAAAATAAAATGCGAGAAATTGCTAAAGANAATTTATCGGTAGTTCGTAGAGACCTTGATCGCGATGAAGCAATCCGTATGTTTAATGAAATGGGAGAAAAATATAAAGTAGAAATTATTGANCAAATTGATCCGAAAGATCAAATTTCTGCTTATGGACAAGGTGATTTTATTGATCTTTGTCGTGGNCCTCACGTACCATTTACTGGTAAGATAAAACATTTCAAATTATTNAGTACATCCGGTGCTTACTGGCGTGGTGATGAAAATAATAAAATGTTACAGAGAATTTATGGTACTGTATTTGCTTCAAAAAATGCTTTAAAAGAATATTTACAATTTTTGGAAGAAGCCAAGAAGCGAGACCATCGAAAACTTGGTAAAGAATTAGAGATTTATACATTTGATGATGAAGTTGGTCCAGGGTTACCTCTTTGGCTTCCCAATGGCGGAATTATAATTGATGAATTAGAGTCGTTAGCAAAAGAAACTGAAAGCCGCCATGGCTATTATCAGGTACGGTCACCTCATTTAACCAAAAGTGACTTATACAAAAAATCTGGCCATTTGGATTTGTATAAAGATTCTATGTTTCCTGCTATGGATGTAGATGGGATTGAATATTATGTAAAACCAATGAATTGTCCCCATCATCACAAAATATATGATGCTTCTCCTAAAAGCTATCGAGATTTGCCTTATCGTATCGCAGAATATGGAACTTGCTATCGATATGAAAAATCTGGACAGTTATTTGGACTTATGCGTGTTAGAAGTATGCAGATGAATGATGCACATATTTACTGTTCAAAAACTGATTTTGATAGCGAATTCATAGATGTATGTAATATGTATCTAGAGTATTTTGATATTTTCGGAATTGAAAAATATGAAATGCGTTTAAGCCTCCATGACCCTAACTACCTAGGTGAAAAATATGTTGATGAACCTTCACTCTGGATTGAAACAGAGGAGATAGTTAGAAAAGCATTAAGTGATGGTGGTATCAATTTTGTAGAAGTTCCTGGGGAGGCAGCATTTTATGGACCAAAAATAGATGTTCAGGTATGGAGTGCAATTGGAAAACAATTTACCTTAGCTACTAATCAAGTAGATTTTGCAATACCAAAAAGGTTTAACCTTACTTATACAGATGAACATGGAGAAGAACAAACACCTTTATGTATTCATCGCGCACCATTAAGTACTCATGAAAGATTTATTGGTTTTTTAATTGAACATTATGGTGGCGATTTCCCTTTATGGCTGGCACCAATACAAGTGACGATTTTACCTGTATCTGAAAAAACAAATAAATATGCACGGGCTATTGAAGAAAAATTTAAAAATAAAGGTTTGCGTGTCAAAATAGATGACAGACCCGACAAAATAGGTGCAAAGATTAGGTTGGCAGAATTAAATAAAATTCCTGTCATGATAATAGTAGGTGAAAAAGAAGCTTCAGATAATACAGTATCCATTCGTCGTAGATTAATGGGCGATCAGGGTTCTGTTAATGTAGAAGAACTTTTAACAAACCTAATTTCCGAAATAAAACAAAGGAGTCAACCCCATCGCGAAAGTCAATAAAATAAAAGTGAATGAAAATATCCGTTCAGAAACAGTACGGTTAATTTCAGAAACTGGTGAACAATTAGGCGTAATGGCCCTTGATGATGCAATTGAACGGGCCAAAGATGTTGGCCAAGATCTCATTGAAGTTGCACCAAATGCAAAACCCCCTGTTGCCAAAATTCTAAATTATGGAAAACTAAAATACGAAGAAAAGAAAAAAGCTCAGGCAAGCAAGAAAAAACAACATGTTGTTAAAATTAAAGAGATTCGTGTTCGCCCAAGAATTGATGATCACGATTTAGAAACAAAAGTAAATTTAGGTAGAAAATTTTTATCTGAAGGGTGCAAATTAAAAGTGACACTCATGTATAGAGGTAGAGAACTATCTAGAACCGATCTTGGATTGGATGTTCTCAATCGCGTAATTGATATGCTTTCTGACCTGTCACAGGTTGAAAAGCATGGAAACTTGGAAGGTCGTCGTCAGACGATCGTTTTGACTGGTAAATAGGAGAAAGTCAATGCCAAAGCAGAAAACAAGACGCAGTGCCGCCAAACGTTTTCGTTTGACAGGTACTGGTAAAATAAGACGAAACAAAGCAAACCATAGCCATATGCTCATTCGCCGGGGTAAGAGTGCAAAACGGAAGATGCGTCAGCCTGACTTAGTTGATGGATCTGAAGAAAAGCGCGTCCGTCGGATGATTGCTCAATAAATAGGAGTATAATATGCCTAGAGCAAATAGTTCTGTGCCACGGCACAGACGACATCGCAAAGTAGTAAAGCAGGCCAAGGGCTACTATGGTGCCCGGAGCCGCAACTTCAAAACTGCAAAAGATGCAGTTGAGAAGGCAGGACTGTATGCATATNGAGATCGCAGACAAAANAAACGTCAGTTTNGACGTCTGTGGATCATTCGAATCAATGCGGCTGCGCGGCAACATGGCTTGTCCTATTCTCAGTTCATCTCTGGACTCAAAACAAATGGTGTGGATCTCGATCGTAAAGTATTAGCCGATATGGCTATGAACGAGCCAAACGCTTTTGCTGAGTTGGCTAAAACAATTAGCAGCTAGATGAAACTGAAGGAATCAATCGAATCGGTCCGGAATTCATTTCGGGCCGATTCTGATCCCTTCCCNACTGATNNACAGTCAGTAGAAACTTTACGTATAAAATATCTTGGCAGGAANGGTCTTNTTGCTGGATTATTTTCTGGCATGCAAANTNTTCCAGCTAANGATAGACCAGAAGCAGGACAATTATTGAACGAATTGAAGCATGAAATCAATGCTCTTTTTGATTCAAATCGAAATAATACTGATCATGAAATCAGTCCTGACGATTTTGATTATTCTCTNCCTGGATTAAAATTTCCGATTGGTCATATCCACCCATTGCAACAGACTATGGATGATATCAAAACTATATTTATGGATGTAGGCTTCTCAGTTGCTTACGGACCAGAAGTGGATGATGATTTTCATAATTTTGAGGCATTAAACTTTCCACCTGATCATCCTGCAAGAGATATGCAGGACACATTTTTTATTAACCCCAAAACTGTACTTCGAACTCATACATCTAATGTGCAGATTCATCTTATGGAAGAACAAAATCCACCTCTTCGATACATTGTCCCAGGGCGTGTTTACAGAAATGAAGCAATAAGTTTTAAAAGTTATTGTCTCTTTCACCAAGTTGAAGGCATTTATGTAGATAAGCATGTGACTTTTGCTGATCAAAAGGGCATTCTTGAATATTTTGTAAAACGAATGTTTGGTGCAAACACAAAAATGAGATTTCGTCCCAGTTTTTTCCCATTTACAGAGCCAAGCGCTGAAGTTGATATTTGGAGTCACAAAAGGAAACAATGGCTTGAAATACTTGGATGTGGAATGGTTGACCCAAATGTCTTCAAATCAGTAAATATTGATTCAAATATATGGCATGGATTTGCTTTTGGAATGGGCGTTGAACGAATTTGTATGTTGAAATATGATATTGATGATATTAGACTATTTTATCAAGGCGATATGAGATTTTTGGGTCAATTCTAATGCGTATCTCTATACAGTGGCTAAAGGAATTTGTAAATTTTAAAGGATCAACTCAAGATATTGCTGATCAGCTTACCATGTTGGGTCTTGAAGCTGAAGAGGGTATAGATACATCCAGTCTAGGGGACATCATAATTGCTGAAGTAAAAGAATGTATAAAACATCCCAACGCAGATAAGTTGAGTTTATGTCAAGTTTTTGATGGGAAAAAAAAGTATTCTGTCGTTTGCGGTGCACCCAATGTAAATACTGGCCAAAAAATAGCCTTTGCGCCTGTTGGTGCAGTACTCCCTAGTAATTTTAAAATTGGCAAGGCTAATATTCGCGGGAAAGATAGCCAAGGCATGATTTGCTCTGAAAAAGAATTGGGAATATCAGACGATCACGATGGAATTATGATTTTGGATAATAATGCGGAATCAGGTGCTTTATTTATTGATTATATACATAATCAACGAGCCAGTTTGGAATTGGATATAACTCCAAACCGACCAGACTGTTTTTCCCATTTAGGTGTAGCTAGGGACTTAGCTGCTCAATTAAATAAAAAAGTCAATACTCCTGATTACTCTTCTCGAACTTTCAAAAAGAACGACGCTAAAAACTTCATTAGAATTTCTTTTGAAAATCCAGATGATTGCCCAAGATATATTGCAGGTATTATTAATAATGTCAAAGTCAAACCTTCGCCTGATTGGCTTAAATCCCGACTCGAATCAATAGGACAACGAAGTATCAATAATCTTGTAGATATTTCTAATTTAGTTCTTATGGAAATGGGTCATCCCACACACATTTTTGACTACGATAAACTGGGGTCAAAGCAGATATTAATTCGTAAAGGGAAAAAAGGGGAAAAGATCACTACTCTAGATGAGGTGGAAAGAAAGATTTCACCCAATGAATTATTAATTACCAATGGCAAAAAACCTATTGCAATTGCAGGTATCATGGGTGGCTTAGATACTGCAGTGTCAGAAAATACTTCTACTGTTTTAATAGAGAGTGCATATTTTGATGCATCTACTGTTCGGAAAGGTGCAAAAGCACTTGGTATGTCTACAGATGCTTCAAAACGTTTCGAAAGGGGAGCAGATCCAAATGGTGCTGAAAATGCTTTTTGGCGTATTGTTANCTTGATCGAAGAAATTGCTGAAGGAGNGTGGGTTCCAGGTATTGTAGATCCTTACCCAAAAAAAATTAAACAGAATGAAATTAAATTAACCCGAAAGAAGCTTGATATAATATCTGGCTGCAAAATCAATGATTCATTTGTTTTAGGCTCTTTAAATCGAATTGGCTGTACTATTAAAAGCAAATCTAAGGTGTGGACATGTAAACCTCCATCATGGCGTCCTGACATAGAAAGAGAGGTGGATCTGATTGAAGAAATAATTCGTATTTANGGTTATGATAAAGTGCCTTCTAAATNTCACTATGAAGGTATAATGAATAGTAGTCAACCTGATCCGCATAAAAGTTTATCAAAGATTATTTCTATATTATCAGGACAAGGATTTACACAGGTTTTTAACAATACACTCCAATCTAATAGAAAAGTATCAATTTTAGATTTCNAATCAGTTAAAATAATGAATCCTCTTTCTGATTCAATGAGTCAATTGCGTACAAGTTTATTTCAAGGTTTATTAGAAACTGCTGATTTCAATGTCAAAAATGGAAATCCTGATTTANTTTTATTTGAATGGGGGAATGTATTTGAGCAGAAAAAAAGCGGCTTTAAAGGAATTCTAGAGAAATTTCAAATATCCGGACTATCTTATGGAAATTTAACAAAACCATCTATTCATTTTGACAAGGTTTTACCTATGGATTTTTACTTTATAAAAGGTACAGTTGATCATTTGTTGTCAAGACTAAATCTAAAAAATATCTCGTATAATCCTATTGAATCTAATTTTGTTGGTCTTGATCATGCACATGCAATCAATGTCAATGATAATGACATTGGTTATATCGGAGAACTTTCTCCAAAATTTTNTCAAATGATGAATTTAGATATTAATTCCGCTTTTGGTTTTCAATTTGATCTGAATGCACTAATTTTNTTAGCAAATCAGCAAGTAAAATATCATCCAATTGTATCTTACCCAGTAGTAGTTCGAGATCTTAATTTTGTTATAGATGAATCTCTAATTGTCGGCGATCTAATTTCAACGATAAATAAAAATGGACAAAACATTTTAATTTATGCTGAACCGATTAATNTTTTNCGTGATAAATCATTAGGTAAGAATAAAAAATCGATTACCATTAACCTGGTATTCCAAAGCTCTTCTAAAACACTTGAAGATAAAGATGTAAATTCAGTGATAAATGAAATTATACGAGTGGTTTCTAAAAAATACAGTGCTATATTACGTTAATTGATTATGAGTGATTTAATGGAAAATAGTGAAAACTTTGTAAAGGTGACTATNTACGGTCAAGAATACACTATCAAAGCACCTGCTGATGCTACTTATATTAAAAACATAGCAGAGTATGTTGATGGGAAAATGCGTGAAGTTCAGGATGAATTGGCTACACCACAAGTNCCTGCGAAAGTTGCAATTCTAGCTGCAATGAATATATCGGACGAATTATTTGCTGAAAAACGCGATAGAGATCGGATTAAAGATAATGTAGAGGGGAAAGTATCATCTTTAATCGAAATTGTTGAAGAAGCAATTCAGAAATAAAACTATCAAAGACTGCTTATGGATACACAAATNTTATCCGGTAAAGTGGTCAGCACTGCAGTATACCAAGCACTTGAATCTAGAATAAGCGAACTTCAATCCAAGTCAATTAATCCAGGACTAGCAGTTATACTTGTAGGCGAAGACACTGCTTCACGGATTTATGTAAATAGTAAATCCAAAAAATTTTCTGATTTAGGACTACATTCAGAAACAACTCAATTACCCGAAAATGTTTCTCAAAAAACTCTTTTATCCTTGGTTCGCTCTTTAAATGAAAATAATAATTTCCATGGAATTTTAGTTCAATTTCCACTCCCAAAACATATTGATAATGAAGTAATTATAAATGCCATTGATCCAATTAAAGACGTAGATGGGTTTCATCCTGTTAATCAAGGACATCTAGCGATAGGAAAACCCACTNTTATTCCATGNACACCTAAAGGCATTATGAGAATTCTTGAGCATTATAATATTGATCTTTCAGGAAAACATGTGGTAGTTGTGGGTCGTAGTAACATTGTAGGAAGGCCTATTTCTATTTTGACAAGTCTAAAAGGAAGTTTTTCAAATGCTACAGTAACCATTTGTCATTCTGGAACGAAAAACATATCAGATCATACACTCCAGGCTGATGTGGTTATATTGGCACTGGGATATCCGGAATTTCTAACAAGTAAAGATATAAAAGATGGGGCCGTCGTTATAGATGTAGGGATTAATAGGATTGAAGACAATTCTGAAAAAGGATATAAACTGGTAGGCGATGGTAAAGCAACTTCTCTTGATGGAAAAGCATCTGCATATACACCTGTTCCAGGGGGTGTTGGGCCTATGACCATTGCTATGCTTGTGGAAAATACGATCGAAGCTGCGGAACGAACTGTCTGAATTTTTCATTGCAATTCATCACTTTCGTCCTATTTTCTATCGATAAGTAGGGCAGTTTTTTTAGAACATTTCAGCACAAAATATGTTTTATGGATAAGGATAANTCACACCCACCCCAATACTATAATGATTATTTGAAACTTAAAAAGATTCTAGACAGTCAGGATCTAAAGAGTGATGAATATGGTGANCACGCACATGACGAAATGCTATTTATTATTATTCATCAAGTATATGAGTTATGGTTCAAACAGATTATATATGAGTTAGATGATCTATTAACCATTTTTGGTGATAATGAGATTAATGAATCCCATGTTGGAAGAGCGGTTTCTCGTCTAGACCGAATTATTGAGATTCAAAAGATTCTTATTGACCAGATTAGAGTATTAGAGACAATGACACCTATGGATTTTCTCGATTTTAGAGATTTTTTAATACCTGCATCAGGGTTTCAAAGTGTCCAGTTCCGACTTATNGAGAATAAATTAGGCTTAAGACCGGACCAGCGGCATACNTATGGAAAAACACACTATCGCTCCAATTTAAATGAATTAGATGATCAGTTGGTCAAAGAAAGCGAAGGGGAAAACTCCCTTTTCGTATTGCTAGAGAAATGGCTGGAAAGAACCCCATTTTTAAATTGGGGTAAGACATCCTTCTGGGAAGAATATGGCTCAGCCGTGAAGCGGATGTTAGATAGCGACAGAAAATTGATTGAATCAAATAATAATCTTTCTGATAAAGAGAAGAGTAGACACTTAGATGAATATAATTTAACCGAGGAATCTTTCGGTGTTGTATTAGATGAAAAGCAACACAAAAGAATGGTAGATAATGNAGAGTGGNGTTTATCCCATAAAGCAACACAGGCGGCATTATTGATACTTCTATACCGCGATCAGCCCATTCTTCAAATCCCTTATCAATTACTCACCAAACTAGCCGATGTGGATGAATTATTTACTACATGGCGTTATCGCCATGCATTAATGGTTTCCCGGATGATTGGTAAAAAAATTGGAACAGGTGCGTCAACTGGATCAAGTTATTTGAATCAGACTGCCGAAAAACACCGTATCTTTAGTGATATTAGTGCGTTGACCACATTTTTAATTCCTCGTTCAGCCTTACCTGAATTGCCGGAGCATATTGTGAGGAATCTGGGATTTTATTATGATGTAGGAGAAGAAAAATGAATTTGAGTTTGGATGGTAAGCGGGCGATGTTATGTGGTAGTACAGATGGGATAGGCAAGGCATGCGCCCTCCTGATGGCGGAGCGGAAAGCTAAAATCGTTCTTGTGGCACGAAATGAAGATAAACTCCAATNAACTATGGGTAAACTGNCTGGATCTGATCACAGTATTATATGTGCAGATTTTGATGACCCAAATACACTGAAGAAAAAAGTGGAAACTTATATATTAGAAAATGGGCCTGTCCATATACTTATGAATAATACAGGTGGGCCCCATGGTGGTGCATTGATCGATGCAGAAGCANATGAATTCGAAGTAGCTTTTAAAAGGCATGTCATTGCTAACCAGTTNCTGGCTCAGGTNCTGGCGCCAGGAATGAAATCATTGGGTTATGGTAGGATCATAAATATTATTTCTACATCCGTTCGGCAAGTGATCCCCGGTTTGGGAGTATCAAATACTATTCGAGGTGCTGTGGCTCAATGGGCCAAAACACTGGCATTGGAATTGGGTCCAGATGGAATTACAGTTAATAATATTCTTCCAGGGTATACTAATACTAATCGGCTAAAGGAGCTTTTAGAAAAATGGGCTGAGGATTCTGGAATCTCTTATGANGAAATGGTAGAATCCATTTCCCAAANAACCTCCATNCGTAGAATTGGTGANCCTGGCGAAATTGCAGCTGCAGTGGCTTTCTTGGCATCTGAGTCTGCCAGCTATATTAACGGTTCTGATTTTTCTATTGATGGCGGCAGATTCGGGGTTTGATGGAAACCCTTGCCAATTTTATAAACGGACAGTTTGTTGACCCCATTTCCGGTAATTATTTAGATGTTTTTGAACCTGCCACTGGTCAAATCTATGCCAGTGTACCGGATTCCAATGGTCAAGATGTGGAAACTGCAATTGCCGCCGCAGAACAAGCGTTCCCCAATTGGTCAATNACATCCAGGGAAGAAAGATCNGGAATATTACATAAGATTGCGGATGGNATCAATTTACGGTTGGAGGAACTGGCTGAATTGGAATCCAGGGACACGGGGAAGCCACTTTCATTGGCTAAAAGAGTAGATATCCCCCGTGCGGTTGAAAATTTCCGTTTTTTTGCCAATCTTGTTTTGGAACATGAAATAGATCAAATTTTGGATGGAAATGGTTCAACCAATCGAATAATCCGTCAGCCTTTGGGAATTGTTGGATGTATTTCGCCTTGGAATCTCCCACTTTACTTATTCACCTGGAAGATAGCTCCGGCACTGGCATTTGGCAATAGTGTGATCGGTAAACCATCAGAATTGACTCCCTTTACTGCATTTAAACTGGGAGAAATTTGCCAGGAAGCTGGAGTNCCTAATGGAGTATTGAACATAGTGCAGGGTTCCGGACAGAATACAGGATCTGCTATCGTATCCCACTCAAAAATCAATGCAATCTCGTTTACCGGCGGAACCAAAACAGGTGAGGCAATTAGTAGGGAAGCCGCCCCCAGGTTTAAGAAATTGTCATTAGAATTGGGTGGAAAGAATCCCAATATTATTTTTAGTGACTGTGATTTTGAATCCATGCTGGAGACGACTGTCCATTCC
Organism: Fidelibacterota bacterium; assembly: GCA_002704905.1. GTDB lineage: Bacteria > Fidelibacterota > Marinisomatia > Marinisomatales > TCS55 > TCS55. The sequence goes on along the minus strand of PAIR01000071.1, from coordinate 6,379 downwards.
TCTTTCTCAAATCAAGGAGAGATCTGCCTGTGCGGCTCACGGATATTTGTCGAAGAGTCACTCTATAAGAAATTTCGAGATGCGTTTGTTGAAAAAACACGTTCATTGATCGTAGGTGACCCCAATGATGATCAATCTGACATGGGTGCATTAATCTCAAAAGTGCATATGGATAAGGTCATCGGTTATATCGACCTGGCNAAAGTTGAAGGCGGTACTATTTTAACAGGAGGATCTAAGGCCAACATTAATGGTCGCTGCAAAAATGGTTATTTTGTTGAGCCAACTGTGTTCGATGGTTTGAGCGCAGACTGTCGGACAAATCAAGAAGAAATATTTGGACCTGTGGTGTCTTTGATTCCCTTTGTATCAGAAGAAGAGGTTATTTCTATGGCAAACTCTACTGAATATGGACTATCAGCAACAATTTGGACGGAAGACAAAATAAAAGCCGATCGTGTTGCTGAGAAATTGGAGTCGGGAGTAGTATGGGTGAATTGCTGGATGGTAAGGGACTTGCGGACACCCTTTGGCGGTATGAAGAATTCAGGAGTTGGTCGTGAAGGGGGAATGGGTGCCATGGATTTTTTTACTGAACAAAAAAATATTTGCCGTAAAGAATGAATCAAAAATACAGTAAACACATTATTAATTGTATTAATGAACGGNATAAGGAAAGTCCAAAAGGGGACTGTAACAGATGCGGAGGGAAAGACATTCGTTTGAAATTCGTTCAGCTCATAAATATACATGGCTTAAAAGGCAGATTTCGAGGCAACAAAAGTGGATGTTTGGATGCATGTGAAATGGTTGCCAGTCTAGTTATTTATCCTGCAAACCAGTGGTATAAAAGTAACNCCCGNTGATGTGGAGGAGATATTTGAAAAATCTATACTAAATGATGAAGTGGTTGAGCAATTGGCCGCCACTGATGATACATGGGTAAAATTAAAAGAAATGAGAGTGAAGCAATGACTGAAGATTTCCAAACAGATAACGCACCAAGACCCGTGGGCCTCTATCCACATGCCAAACGTGTAGGAAAATTTTTATTCTTGTCCGGGGTAGGTCCAAGAAAACCCAATTCTGATATAATTCCAGGTGTGAAATCAGATGAAAGTGGTAATATTATTTCTCATGATATTGAGGCTCAATGCCATTCTGTTTTTGAGAATGTCCGTATAATTTTAGAAGAGGCTGGAAGTAGCTGGATTAATCTTGTTGATGTGACAGTATTTCTCACAGATATGGAAAATGATTTTGAGATCTATAATCGAGTGTATGCTGATTATTTCAAAAAGAATCAACCATGCAGGACCACAGTGGAGGTTTCATCTCTACCTACGCCCATAGCAATTGAGCTTAAGTGTATTGCAACTGTCGATTAGGAGTTAAATATGCAATTANCACAACCAATTAATTTTAAAAACTGGATTGAAAAAAATCGTCATTTACTGAAGCCACCTGTTGGAAATAGCGTGGTCTATGATCAAGGAGATTTCATGATCATGGTTGTGGGCGGCCCCAATTCTCGTAAGGACTATCATGTNGATCCAGTGGAAGAATTCTTTTACCAATTNGAAGGGGATATGCTTTTAAAGATTATGGACNAAGGTAAACCAGTAGATATTCTAATTAAGGAAGGAGAAATTTTTCTTCTTCCAAAAAACATACCCCATTCTCCCCAGCGCTTTGAAAATACAGTTGGACTAGTAGTCGAATACCAGAGGGAAGAAGGGGCTTTGGATGCTTTTCAGTGGTATTGCGATTCTTGTCATTTCTTACTACATGAAGTGACGTTGGATTTGGAAAATATCGTAACTCAATTACCACCTTTATTTGATTCCTACTGGAATGATATGTCTGCCAGAACCTGCGAATCNTGCGGTGCTGTNCAGGAAAAACCGTAACTCACTATTGAGAGGATATAGGTATGAAAATTGATATCCATACTCACATTCTTCCCAAAAACTGGCCTAACCTAAAGGAAAAATATGGTTATGGTGGTTGGATTCATTTGGATCACCATAAAGTAGGTTGCGCTAGGATGATGAAAGATGAAAAGTTTTTTCGTGAAGTGCAGGAAAATCTATGGAATCCAGATGTAAGATTAAATGAATGTGGTGTTCATGATGTAAATATACAAGTGTTATCAACGGTTCCAGTCATGTTCAGTTATTGGGCCAAAGCAGATCATGCACTTGACCTATCGAAACTTCTCAATGACCATATTTCCACAGTGGTAGGAGAATTCCCTACAAAATTTGTTGGATTGGGGACAATTCCTCTCCAGGATACGGAAAAAGCGGTTGGTGAATTAGAGAGATGCAAAGCATTAAAGTTGGCAGGAGTTCAGATCGGCACAAACGTGAATGGAAAGAATTTGAATGAAGATGAACTGTTCCCTGTTTTTGAAGCAGCATCTGAATTAGGTATGTCCGTATTTGTTCATCCTTGGGACATGATGGGAGAACAAGATATGAAGCAATACTGGCTGCCGTGGCTGGTGGGTATGCCAGCAGAGACAAGTCGAGCCATATGTTCTATGATTTTCGGCGGTGTGTTTGAAAATCTTCCTAATCTTCGAGTGGCTTTTGCCCATGGAGGCGGCGCATTTCCATTTACGTCCGGAAGGGTTCAACATGGATTTCATATGCGCCCAGACCTTTGTGCTGTTGATAATGAAACTTCTCCATCAGAATATCTTGGAAAATTTTGGGTGGACTCCCTAGTTCATGATTCCCATGCAATGGATCTTCTCATTAAAATAGTGGGTGCCGACAAGATAGCCCTGGGAACTGATTATCCTTTTCCGCTGGGTGAATTGGAGCCAGGTAAATTAATTGAAGCATCGGGTTTAATGGATCAAATTCAAAATAAATTTCTATATCGAAATGCATTGAATTGGCTGGATTTAGAAAAGGGACAATTTTCCTGATGTTAAGTTCCATCCAAATTGGAAAAAAAATATTCCACTATAATTCAGATAATTTTATTGATCTATCCATCCCTCTTGATTTCAAAGGAGAACAGGTTAATTATTTTGATGTTGATAAGGCGAAAGCCAAACCATTTANAAATGAGAATGTGATTGGTGATACAAAGCAGGGAGGAGGGTGTAATTTTGATGTAGTAACCTTCATACCGCATTGTAATGGAACACATACNGAATGTGTCGGTCATATTGTTGATGAAGATGTGTGGGTTAGTGATGTAATCGATGATTCATTGATACCTGCTACATTGATTACACTATCTTCAGATAATGGAATTATCAACGGAGATATTTTGGATTCAGTTCCGGGTTTTGGCCAGGCATTCATTATTCGAACGGTACCTAATGATGATTCTAAATTATCAGCAACGTATGATATGAGTAATCTTCCTCCTTATTTCTCGCAAGATGCNATGAAAAAAATGAATAATATGGGTATACGGCATTTATTGGTGGACATTCCTACTATCGACCCAAGTTATGATGATGGTAAACTAGAGAATCATCATATTTTTTGGGGTGTAGAACAGGGTGGTCATTCTCTTAAAGGAGTTAAAGCCTCTAATAAGACCATTACAGAAATGATCTACGTCCCTAACCATATTCAGGACGGGCCATACCTTTTACAAATCCATATTGTCAATTTTTTAAGTGATGCTTCTCCCAGCAGGCCACTCATTTTTCCTGTGACCGAGTCATGAATTACGAAGCAACATTAAACTTCGCCCGTCAATTAGATGAAGATGATTCAATACATCGTTATAGGGATCGGTTCCATATGCCTCAATTAAATGGCAAAAATGTGTACTATTTTGGCGCTAATTCATTGGGCCTAATGCCAAAAACAGCAAGATTAGCTGTAATGGAAGAATTAGATGTTTGGGAAAAACTCGGCGTATTAGGCCAACATAAACGATGGGAGACGTACCATGAACATTTGACTGAATCCACGGCAAGATTAGTTGGATCCAATCCATCCGAAGTGGTGGTAATGAATGCTCTTACTTTAAATCTCCATATTTTGCTGGTCTCATTTTACCAACCTAATACTAAACGTTATAAAATTGTGATTGAAAATGGTGCCTTTCCNTCGGATCAATATGCTGTGGAATCACAGATAAGATTTCATGGATTTGATCCAAAGGATGCNTTAATTGAACTTGTGCCACGGAATGGAGAAAAATGTCTTCAGACCGATGATATTGTGCATACACTAAGGTCCCATGGGGATTCAATTTCCACTGTATTAATTGGAGGAGTGAACTATTATACGGGTCAGGCTTTTGATATGGAAGCAATTACAAAGGCTGGTCAAGAAGTAGGTGCTTTTGTTGGGTTTGACCTAGCACACGCAGCTGGAAATCTAAAGCTGGAACTCCATGATTGGAATGTGGATTTTGCTGCTTGGTGCACTTATAAATATATGAATTCTGGTCCCGGAAGTCCCGGTGGGGTATTTATCCATGAACGACATGAAAACTGGCATGGTCCTCGGTTTGCGGGCTGGTGGGGACACAATAAAGAGACTCGCTTTGATATGAATCCAAATTTTGTTCCAATTTCGGGGGCTGAAGGTTGGCAGATAAGTAATGCGCCTGTATTATCGATGGCATGTTTGAGAAAGTCTATGAACATTTTTGATGAAGTGGGAATGGAAGCATTGAGGAAGAAGAGTGAGAGGCTAACCGGTTTTCTGGAATATCTATTAATGTCAATAAATGACAAACTATCCATCATTACTCCATCGAGCCCAATGCAGCGGGGTTGTCAATTGTCAGTGGTGGTTCATGAAAATGGAAAAAATGTGTTTAATAAATTGAGCGCAAGTGGTGTAGTTTGTGATTGGCGGGAACCAGATGTTATCCGTCTAGCACCGGCACCATTATATACTTCCTATAGTGATATTTTCAAAACAGTTGAAATATTGAAATCTTTGTTGACTTAGTAAATTTATGGGTAGAAAAATCACCTTGATTGGGGCCGGGCTTACAGGCCCCCTTCTGGCTACATACCTAACACAACACGGATATGAAGTTGATATTTATGAACGCCGCTCTGATATGCGTAAAGAGACAATAAGTGCGGGTCGATCTATTAATCTGGCTATGTCTGTCCGCGGAATCCAGGCATTGAAGGAAGTGGGTATCTATGAAAAAATTAAGCCATTAACCATACCCATGAAAGGTCGCATGATTCACGGCCTGAATGGCTCCACACATTTACAACCCTATGGACAAAAAGAGGAAGAGGTTATTTACTCTGTATCTCGGGCAACGTTGAATATGGAACTCATGTCCCTTGCAGAAGAAACAGGCAAGATCCGGATTTATTTCAACCAAAAATGTACTCATGTGGATCTGGATAAAAAGAGGTTTAATATCTTGAATGAGAGTACTGGAGAAGAAAGTGATCATTCTTTTCAATTAATCATAGGTGTAGATGGTTCAGCTTCAGCCGTAAGAAATTCAATGGTAGATAGAGGAAAGATACAATTTACAGACAAACCCTTGGGGCACGGCTACAAGGAATTAACAATCCCTCCATCAGAGACGGGAGAGTTTCAATTAGAACCCAACGCCCTTCATATTTGGCCTCGAGGGAAATTCATGCTTATTGCATTGCCTAATATGGATCGATCTTTTACTTGTACACTCTTTTTTCCAATGGAAGGGGAAACAAGTTTTGCGACTGTAAATTCGAAAGAAAAGATTATTTCCTTATTTGAAGCCTATTTTCCCGATTCTATTTCTATATTAAATCGTTTAACAGAAGAATATCGCACCAACCCCACAGGAATTCTGGGATCGGTCTATTGCGATCCATGGCACTTAGGAGATTCTGCAGTATTACTGGGTGATGCAGCCCACGCTGTGGTCCCGTTTTTTGGTCAAGGGATGAATGCTTCTTTCCAAGACTGTACGGTTTTGAACGGCCTCATGATTGAACATGGTGATGATTGGAAGACTATCTTAAATGAATTTTCACAGTTACACGTAAAAAACGGACACGCGATTGCGAATATGGCTCTCGAGAATTACATTGAAATGCGGGATAAGGTAAATGATTCACAATATAGAATAAGAAGAAAACTAGAACTAGCTTTGGAAAATCAATTTCCCGATAGGTTTATTCCGAGATATTCTATGGTTTCGTTTCATCAGATACCATACTCGAAGGTATATAAAAGAGGTAATTTGCAATTAAAAATTATTGAAGCATTGCTTGATTTAGATCCAAATGGAAAAACAATAGACAGAGTACTCGTTGAAAAAATGTTGAATTAATTATTTGTACGCCCGGGAGGATTCGAACCCCCGGCCTTTAGAACCGGAATCTAACGCTCTATCCAACTGAGCTACGGGCGCTTACAATAGTTAAAATTAA
>PAIR01000070.1 GCA_002704905.1 Fidelibacterota bacterium | reverse complement strand
TTAGAATCGGATGACCTTTCTTTATCAAAAAGTTTATCCGCTGATGAAACACAAAACCGTATTCCTGAATTAGTTCGCCAAGCTACGTTAGACGAATACAAAGATCATCCAGATTTTGTTAAGCATGCTGTTGAAAAACATTTACCTGATAAGGGAAGAGAATTGAAAAATTATTCTATGTATAATCCAGAACCAGAATATGATTACAGTAAAGGACATCAATGGGGAATGTCTATCGATTTAACAAGCTGTACAGGTTGTAATGCTTGTTCTATCGCTTGTCAAAGTGAAAATAATATTCCTGTAGTAGGAAAACAGCAAGTATTAAATGGAAGAGAAATGCACTGGATTCGTATTGACAATTATTTTTCTGGAGATCCTGACAATCCAGAAGTCTCTACTCAATCGGTTGCCTGTGTTCATTGTGAATTAGCGCCATGCGAAACCGTGTGTCCAGTTTCTGCTACTACACATTCAACTGATGGTGTTAATCAAATGGCATATAATAGATGTGTTGGTACAAGATATTGCGCTAATAATTGTCCATATAAAGTAAGAAAATTCAATTTTTATAATTTTACAAAAGATACTCCTGAAGTAGTTCAAATGGCTATGAATCCTGATGTTAGTATGCGATTCAGAGGAGTTATGGAAAAATGTACATATTGTTATCAACGTGTAAGTGAAGCAAGAATAAAAGCAAGTAATGAACGCAGAGAGCTTGTAGATGGAGATATTCAAACTGCTTGTCAACAATCATGTCCAGCAGATGCAATCATTTTTGGCGATATTAATAATTCTCAAAGTGAAGTGAGTAAAGCAAAGAGACGTAATCGTGATTATGCTTTATTAGGGCAACTTGGTACTAGTCCACGAACAACATATCTTGCAAAAATAAGAAATCAAAATCCGAAACTGATTACAAATCATACAGGAGCACACCACTAGATGTCAGAAGTAGTTCTAAAATCAAGAGCACAAAAAAACTCTGAGGAATTGCTTCTAGGTGATCAAACATTTACAACAATTACCAATGATATCAGTGGAGTTCCTGAACAGGAAAAAGCACCAATTCAATGGAAGCTGGCATTTGCATTAGCACTTTCTTTGTTATCTGTATTTGTTGGTGCTCTTGGTTATTTAATTTGGGAAGGAACTGGAATTTGGGGAGTAAACGCTCCTATTGGATGGGGCTGGGCTATTATCAATTTTGTATGGTGGGTTGGTATTGGTCATGCTGGCACTTTGATTTCAGCGATTTTACACTTATTTAGACAGAATTGGCGTAATTCAATCAATCGTTTTGCCGAAACCATGACATTATTTGCAGTAATATGTGCTCTTATTTTTCCGGGGATTCATATCGGAAGAATTTGGGTAGCATATTGGTTTTTCCCTTTGCCTAACCAGATGGCTATGTGGCCTAATTTTAGAAGTCCATTAATCTGGGACTTTTTTGCTGTATTTACATATTTTACCGTGTCTTTATTATTCTGGTACACTGGTCTCATTCCTGATTTAGCAACTTTAAGGGATAGAGCCAAAACTAAATTAAGAAAGAGAATTTATGGATTTTTTGCCTTGGGATGGAGAGGCGGCAATAGACAGTGGCAGCATTATGAATTAGCTTATTTGGTATTAGCTGGAATTTCAACTCCACTTGTTTTATCAGTACATAGTGTTGTTAGCTCTGATTTTGCCACCAGTGTAATTCCTGGATGGCACACAACAATATTCCCTCCTTATTTTGTCGCAGGTGCGATTTATTCTGGTTTTGGTATGGTAATGACATTGGCTGTTGCTGCACGGAGTCTTTATAATCTTAAACATATTATTACGATTAGCCATTTAGATAAGATGGCACAGATTATGTTATTAACAGGATCCATTGTTGGATATTCGTATGCTATGGAATTTTTTATTTCATGGTATAGCGGAAACCCGTATGAATCGTATGCATTTATTAATAGAGCGCTTGGACCATATTGGTGGGCATATTGGACAATGATATTTTGTAATGTTATTTTACCTCAATTTTTTTGGTTTAAACGTTTTAGAACTCATGTTCCATTTCTTTTTATTGCATCTATTCTGGTAAATATTGGGATGTGGTTTGAGCGTTTTGTAATTGTTGTAATATCCTTACATCGAGATTATATGCCTTCTGCATGGGCAATGTATAGCCCAACTATTTGGGATATTGCAATTTATCTTGGAACTTTTGGAATATTTTTTACTGGTTTTCTTTTATTTTTAAGATTTTTACCAATGGCGTCTATAGCAGAAGTAAAATTAGTTTTACCTGAATCTAATCCTCATCATGGAGATCATTAATGAAAACGTATGGTATAATTGCAAAATTTGATGATCCTTCAGCATTGCTTCATGCTGCTGAAGAAGTAAGAGATGCAGGATTTAAGAATTTTGATTGTCACTCTCCATTTCCTGTACATGGGTTGGATGATGCAATGGGATTAAAAAGATCAAGATTAGGCTATGTGATTGGTGTGTGTGGATTAATCGGTGCTTTGTTTGGATTTGGGCTTCAAACATGGGTTCATTTATCTGAATATCCAATGAATATTGGTGGAAAACCATTCTTTGCATATCCTGCTTATGTTATTATCACATTTGAATTAATGGTATTATTCAGTGCATTTGGTGCAGTATTTGGAATGATGTATTTTAATAAGATCCCTCGTTTACATCACCCTCTGTTTTATTCGGAAAAATTTTGTAGTGTTACAAGCGATGCATTTTATGTGAGCATTGAAAGTGCAGATCCAAAATATGATGAAAGAAAAGTAGAAGATTTTCTCAAAAATATTGGTGGAAAAGAGATTGAAGTAATAAAAGATGAAAATGAAAAATAACATACTAGTATTATTATTCTGTTTATTATTTCTAACGGGATGTTTCCGCGGATCAAGGTTTGAAGATCCGCCAATCCATTTAAATCCAAATATGGATAACCAACAAAAATATAGATCATTGGAAGAAAGTTATTTTTTTGAAGATGGTTCTACCATGAGAAAACCTATTGAAGGGACTGTTGCTGTTGGTGCTTATAATGAAAATAGTTCATTTATTAGCGGCAAAAATAAAGATGGAAGTTATGTAGCTAATAATCAGATTGACCTTACCAGGGACGTATTAGATAGAGGACAAGATAGATATAATATTTATTGTGCTCCTTGCCATTCTCAAGTTGGTGATGGAAAAGGAATTGTTACTCAATATGACTATCCGGTTATTCCTGGAAATTTTCATGATGATCGTATTCGCAATCAAGCTGATGGAGAAATGTTCAATACTATCACACATGGATTACGTAGTATGCCTGCATATGGTTATCAATTAAAAACCGAAGATGTCTGGGCTGTTGTTCATTACGTAAGAGTATTGCAAAGAAGCCAAAATGCTTCATTTGATGATTTACCAGATATTGAAAAAGAAAAGATGAAAAAAGAATAATGCAATTAGATTCAAAAACATATACTTACAGTTCAAAGAAATCCAATAATTATATTTTAATATTTCTTGGATTGGTTTTGTTAATAATAAATTTTGTATTGGGTTTTTCTTCTAAAGAATTCTATTTCTCATATCTTACTTCATACTTTTTTTGGTTGTCTATTTTACTTGGTGGTATATTTTTTACACTAGTTCATCATGGTTTTTCTGCAACATGGAGTACAGTGATTAGAAGAGTAATGGAGAATATTATTATATTAATGCCAGTATTTACATTATTATTTTTTCCAATTGTGGTAGGGATGGACAAATTATTTATATGGATGCCTTCTCACGAACTTTTTAATGCAGCTGATCATTTATTACAAGTCAAAGCACCTTTTTTAAATAAACAATTCTTTATAGCAAGAATAGTAGGTTATTTTACTCTATGGAATGTAATAGCATTTTATCTGTATTTCACATCGACTAAACATGATAGCACTGGAGATCATTCTTTATTAAAGAAAATGAATTTGTTTAGCATGAGCCCTCTTGCAGTATTGTTTTTTATTAGTCTGTCTTTTGTAGGATTTGATTTATTGATGAGCTTAGATCCTCATTGGTATTCCACAATGTTTGGGGTTTATATTTTTGCAGGAAGTTTTTTAGTATTTTTAGCTGTCTTAACTTTTACTCTCATTAGATTGCAAGATCAAGGATACCTAAATGGTATTGTTTCAAAAGAACACTATCATGATTTAGGAAAATACTTGTTTGCATTTACTGTATTTTATTGTTATATCGCTGGAGCACAATTCTATTTTATTTGGTATAGTAATATTCCAGAAGAAACAATTTGGTATCTTCATAGATGGGTAGGAACTTGGAAAATAGCGAGTGTTTTACTTATTTTTGGAAAATTTGTAGTTCCATTTTTCACACTAGTGTTTCGTGCATCAAAGCGTAACACAAAAGTATTAAAGGTCATGACTCTTTGGATTATAGCAATACATTATCTAGATATTCATTGGATTGTGATGCCTACTATTTATCATCACGATGTCCATCTTGGTGCGTATGATTTATTTACAATGTTAGGATTTACTTTAGTGTTTGTAGGAATGTTTAAACACATTATGTCTAGGAATGCACTAGTACCAATTAATGATCCGGAACTAAAACATGCAATTAATCACAGGAATAGCAATTAATCACAGGAATAATTAAAAATGAATAATAAAAAAGAATATGAAATAAGAGATATTCCAGTCAAATCAGTAGCAATTGGTGGCGTGGTATTTGTAATTATCATAGGGATAACTTTATTTTTGCTTTACGAATATTATATTCGTGTATTAGATGATACTGAACATGAATTCAAATTAAGTAAACGATCAAAAAAATTAATGGAATTGAGAAAATTGGAAGATGAATCATTGAATAGTTACAAAATAATTGATGAAGAAAAACAAATCTATCAAATTCCTATCGACCGATCAAAAGAGTTAATGCTTGATGAACAATCTAATTAAATTATTATTGGTTTTTTTACTTTCTGATTTTTCATATTCCCAGATTTTAAAGAAAGAATTTCCTGGAGAAGGCACTGTTGATATTGTAGAGAATCTAGGCAGTCCTATTTTATTAGAGTCAGAATTTTTAAACGAAAATGGAGAAAAAGTGGTTTTAAAAGATTTTTTTTCCAAAGATATCCCCACTATTATTACTCTCAATTATTTTGAATGTCCTATGCTCTGTAGTCTTGTTTTGAACGGATTGGGTGATTCCTTGAAAAGTTTGAGTTTAGAAGCAGGAAATGATTATCAGATTATTACTATCGATATTAATCCACATGAAACTTATCAGTTAGCACATCAAAAGAAAAAAAATTATGTTCAAAAATATAATATTGACAATCTTGATCAAAACTGGTCGTTTTTAACTGGAACAAATGAGAATATTAAAAAAATTACAAATAGTATTGGATTCCTATACTATTACGATAGAATACGAGATGAATATATGCATCCTGCAGCATTGGCTGTTGTAAACCCTGATGGTATTATATCACGCTATCTTTATGGAATTCAGTTTCCTGAAAAAGATTTGAAATTAGCCCTTTTAGAAGCTGCCGAAGGCAAGATTGGTTCTACACTTGATAGGATTATTCTTTNTTGTTATCNTTATGATCCANANAAGAATACTTATACGCTTTTTGCTACCAATATTATGCGAATTGGTGGTATATTAACTCTCATTTTTATAGGTCTTATGCTTTTTAATTTCTGGAGAAAAGATCATAATTTAGTTGGGGATTGAAATTGGATAGATTAACAGAATATTTGTTTCCTAAACAAGTGTCAACATTTGCACAAGATATTGACAACCTATTCTATTTTATATTTTATACTTCACTCGCATTACTTGCAATTGTCACTTTTGGCATGATTTATCTAGCTATCAAATATCGTTTTAAAAAGAACGATGAAGTACGACTTACTAGTAGTACAGATCATAACTCTATCTTAGAATCATCATTTGTTATTATTCCACTTATTTTAGTTTCTATTACCTTTGTATGGGGTATTAAATCATACCTNAATATGGTTACTGTTCCTAATGATGCCATTGAAATGAAAATTACTGGGCAAAGTTGGTATTGGACTTGGGATTATCCAGATGGAGGNCCTTCCAATGTATTTAGCACAGCTNAGCCNTTGGTACTGCCTGTTAATACTCCGATAAAAATTGTTTTATCTTCTACAGATGTATTACATAGTTTTTATATACCAGTAATGCGTGCAAAAATGGATGTTTTACCAAACCGTTATAATGTTATGTGGTTCGATGCTAAGAAGGTAGGAGAATATTCTATTTTTTGCACAGAATATTGTGGTACTCAACATTCTCAAATGAGTGGGACGGTGAAAATAGTCCCTATAAAAGTATATGAGAAATGGCTTACTGAAGCTGGTTCGGAAGATGATGATTTACCTTTGGATGAACTGGGAGCAAAACTTTATACTAAAAAAGCTTGTATTACATGTCATACATTGGATGGATCAGCGCTTGTTGGACCTTCTTATTTACAAACTAGTCAGATGTGGGGACAGGAAAGAGTATTTGATGATGGAAGTAGCGCTACAATAGATGATAATTATATTCGTAATTCTATTTTAGAACCCCAATCTCAAATTGTAGCTGGATATCAAGGTGTAATGCCTACTTATCAGGGGGTCTTAAATGATCGCGAATTGGATGCATTAATTGCATTTCTAAAAACTTTAAAAGAGGATTCGGAGATTTAAAATTATAAATTAAAGGACATTTATGAGCGATAATCATCAAAACAACTATCTTACTTATCCAAAGGGAATTATGTCTTGGTTATTAACCCTTGATCATAAACGTATTGGTCTTATGTATCTTTTTGGAGGAATGTTTTTCTTCTTTCTTGCTGGTGCGATAGCATTGATTATGAGATACGTACTTGCAACTCCAGAGGCTGATTTTGTAACAAACGATCAATACAATAGTATGTATACCTTGCATGGTGCCATTATGATTTTCTTATTTATTATTCCCGCCATACCTGGTGCATTAGGCAATATCTTGCTTCCATTAATGCTTGGTGCAAGGGACGTAGCTTTTCCGAGACTGAATCTGTTTAGTTTCTATCTGTATAGTCTTGGAGCAGTCTTTGTTATTTATACAATTCTTGCAGGAGGGGTTGATACTGGTTGGACTTTTTATACACCTTATTCTACAACCAGTACAACAAATGTTATTCCGATGACCCTTGGGATATTTATTATAGGCTTTTCTTCAATTTTAACTGGATTAAACTTTATTGCTACAATCCATAAAATGAGAATTAAAGGCTTAACTTGGTATAAACTTCCTTTGTTTGTATGGGCACTTTATGGAACATCATTAGTACAGATTACAGCAACTCCTGTGATTGCAATAACGATGGTCTTATTAATTCTTGAAAGATTGTTGGGAATCGGAATCTTTGATCCTGCCCTTGGAGGAGACCCAGTTCTCTTTCAACACTTTTTCTGGTTCTATTCTCATCCAGCAGTATACATTATGATTTTGCCTGCTTTTGGTATTATCAGTGAGATTATACCAGTGCATTCTAGAAAGAAAGTATGGGGATATAAATTTATTGCATATTCAACACTTTCAATTGCATTTATTGGTTTCCTAGTTTGGGGACATCATATGTTTACTTCTGGGCAATCTGTATTCTCTCAAATTGTTTTCTCATTTATTACATATTTTGTAGGTATTCCAACTGGAATAAAGATATTTAGTTGGATGTTAACAATGTACAGAGGACAAGTCTCTTTTACTCCACCTATGCTTTATGCACTATCATTCTTATTCTTATTCACGATTGGTGGATTAACTGGAATATTTCTTGGTGCGGTTGCATTAGATATTCATTTACATGATACCTACTTTGTTGTTGCACACTTTCATTATGTAATGCAAGGAGGAACTATTGTTGCATTTCTTGGCGGTCTACACCATTGGTGGCCAAAATCTTTTGGGACAATGTATAATCAAACTATTGCTAATATATGTGCTATTGGAGTTTTTATTGGTTTTAATGGAACATTTTTTCCACAGTTTTTACTTGGTTTAAGAGGAATGCCAAGACGATACGCCACTTATGATAATCTAGGTTCAGAAGCTTTAGTAGAACAATATGCTGCAACCCATAGCTATTCAACGTTTTGGTCTGGAATTTTAGGTTTATCTATCTTCATTTCAGTTGTAAACCTGCTTTGGTCTTTAAGAAAAAATAACAAATTAGATCCAGGAACTAATCCGTGGGGTGCTTTGACAATGGAGTGGACTCATACTACTTCTCCTCCTCATCCTCATAATTTTGAAGAAGAACCAGTGCTAACGCATGGTCCATATGATTACGATAAAGTTCTTGTCAAACCTACATTAAAAAGAAAATGAGTCACGATAAATCTTCTCCTGATTTTTTATATCATCATTTTTATGATGTAGATCAACAGTATGAAACTTCTAAGCTCGGTATGTGGGCATTTATTTTGACAGAAATCCTCACCTTTGGAGCATTATTTGTTGCTTACACAATATATCGTGCATGGAATCCTGATATGTTTATTGGTGCAAATTTATTGTTAGATGTTAACAAAGGTTTATTGAACACAATTGTTTTGATTGGAAGTTCTCTTACAATGGCATTGGCTATTTGGGCAATTCAACTGAAAAAGAAAAAATTATCATTAATAATGCTTTTTATAACATTGATTTGTGCAGCTATGTTCCTTGGTATCAAATATTTAGAGTATGAACATAAGTTTCATCTTGGACAGCTACCAGGTGAATACTATTCTTATATGGGTCCGGAAGTTGTTCAAGAGATTCATGATCAAGAAAAAATTGATTATTACATTGAAACCAATAATACATTTTTTGATAAAGAGACAAATCGTTTATATACAATGAATAACCCTCATATTTTCTTCAGTATTTACTTTATAATGACGGGATTACATGGTTTACATGTTGCTATAGGAATGGGTTTGATTGCTTGGTTAATGGTTCTTACTGCAAGAGGGAAATTACATTCTCGATATTACACCCATATGGAAGCAGTGGGAATTTTTTGGCACTTGGTTGATATAATTTGGATTTTCTTATTTCCACTATTTTACTTGATAGGATAACTATGTCTGAACATCATCATATTACACCACTAAAGATTTACTTCAGAGTTGCTGGTATATTATTCTTTTTGACTGCAGTAACAGTTTGGGTATCATATGTTGATTTAGGATTTTTAAATATTGTTATTGCATTGTTAATTGCTGGGACCAAGGCTACTATTGTAGCATTATTTTTTATGCACTTATTATGGGATGACAAAAAGAATTTAACAGCGTTTGTATTGTCGTTAATGTTCCTTGCAATCTTTATTATTATTACAATGTCTGATACAGAATTTCGTGGTGCAATCAACCCTGAGATTAAAGATCCAATCAATAAGCGTGCTGCATTTTATGACTCCTTACCTTTGACAGATGACCATGGGAATCCAATTCACGAAGATGGTAGCCATGAATCGGGGGATAAGGACGATCACCACTAAATGAAAAAAAAGCTTTTTTTTCAATCTGCAGTTACTGCAACTCTTTTATCATATTTACTAATTTTTGTTGGAGGTTTGGTACGTGTATCAGGATCTGGAATGGGATGTCCAGATTGGCCTAAATGTTTTGGGAGATGGATTCCTCCACTAAGCGTTGATCAAATTCCAAGTTATATTGATCCAACTATGTTTAATATTACGTTGGCATGGATTGAATACGGAAATCGTATGCTCGGAGTATTAGTCGGTATTTCAATCATCATACTCAATATTTTAGCAATCTACTATTTTAGAAAACATTTTAGTTTATTGTTTTCTTCT
>PAIR01000069.1 GCA_002704905.1 Fidelibacterota bacterium | reverse complement strand
TGTTTGATGTATGTCCTGATGGAAATGAACGCCTATTTGACTCATCGGGTCGTGTCCTCCCTGTGGAAAATTTTATACCGTAGGTGATTATTCCATTAGCGATAAAAGACCCAACTGCATACTGCAATCGTTCTTCTTTTTTACTGTTTCCGATAAAAGATCCCCATAGAAGCAGACTGCTAGCGGGACCCCAAAAATCACCCACTTGGGCTAAACCCTTTGGCATCAGTCCCTTTGATTCAGTATCCTTTTGAAATGAGTCATCATACTTTGAGGCAATTCCTGCACCTACCAATCCAGCAAGAATAATAATTCTAGAATCATTGTTATTGATTGAACGCGTTAACCCTTCTTTTATTTGAAAGGATGATATAGGCTGACCAAAGGTCAATCCATTGATAGTTAGTAAAATCCATGCTATTTTTCGTATTATTTTCATTTTCGACACAAATAAAACTAAACAATTTCTACCCTACTTTCACTTATGACTTATATTCAATATTGAATAAGTTTGAGCTTTCATCATTAAGAATAATAATAGAAAATGCACCCACTAAGAGATTTAATTCGGAACCAAACTCTGATGTCCGATTTAGCCAATTGCTATGGTACTCCATCCTATGTTTATGATCAAACCAGACTTAACCATAATCTTTCCAAGCTGAACTCAATACTTAAAACCTATTTTGAGAAATATCATATTTGTTATGCGGTAAAAGCCAATAGCAATCCAAATCTCTTAAAAATTATGCGATNTACCCTACCANANTTGGGTGGTGACTGTTCCAGCCCNGGGGAGATTTATGCAGTTCANCNTTCTGGTATANAACTTCGAAATTGTATTTATACAGGAAATTACGAATCAATATCAGATCTCTCATCTGCCTTGAAACAAAAATGTTATATAAATCTGGATGATGTAACATCATTTAATCGGCTTTTACAGGTTGGATTACCTGAACATATTTCTTTTCGATTAAACCCTGGATTTGGNAAAGGTACTTTCTCACAGATTACTACTGCAGGTGAGAATGCTAAATTTGGAATTCCTGCAGAAAAAATTGTATCTGCATACCGTAATGCTCAAGATGCAGGTGTAATTCGTTTTGGTCTACAGTGCATGGCAGGCTCTGGTAACNTAGACGAAAATTATTTTATTGAATTGCTGACGGCTATTACTCATTATACTAATCAGATTGAATCTGAGCTTAATATTCAATTTGAATTTATTAGTATGGGNGGCGGCCTTGGCATTCCTTACCACGATGAAGAAATTTCACTGAATTATGACCNCCTTTTCAGTCGATTATCTCAAGTGNTTTATAAAGCCTATCCTGAGAAAACTAAAGCACCAGCCCTNTGGGTTGAACCGGGAAAATCAATTATTGGAGANGCAGGATTTATTCTTGCTTCTGTCACTGGAACAAAAAGTAGTTACAAAAATTTTATCGGTATTGATGCAGGGATGGAAACACTTATGCGCCCTGCTCTTTATGGCGCTTTTCATCGAATCTATAAAGTAGGAGAACATGGGATAAATGCTGGAACCGTTGATTTTACAGGCCCTATTTGCGANAATACTGATCGAATAGCTGTTGGACGTGAGTTTCCAGATGTNAATGAAGGAGATCTCGTTGCTATTATGGATACAGGGGCCTACGGATACGCTATGTCACACAACTTTAATACAAGGCCTAGAGCTGCAGAAGTTTTATTGGATGGAGATACACATCGATTGATACGGAGACGAGAAACGGTAGAAGATATTTTTATGGGATGTGATGNATAAGATTATATCTATTATTATTTTTATTCATTCTATTGGGTTTGGCCAATTGGATAGAAAAAGTATTCACCAAATTGAATTAGAGTTCAATAAAGCATATTATCTTGAGCCCACTTATCGTCCTAAAACTGGACGCGCCAACCCACTGCAACTGAGAAAAGGCGGTCNATCTAAAATAGTTTTCGGATATCATCCTTATTGGTCAGNTACGAAATGGCANAATTACAATTATGATCTACTTACAACTATAGCATATTTTTCAGCAGAAGCAAATGGAAATGGAGAACTTACAGAACTTCATGGTTGGCCTGTAACAGAGCTGATAAATAAAGCACACGCTAATGGTGTAGAAGTGGTATTAACAGTTTCCTTGTTTAATAAAACAGATTTAGAGACATTATTAAGTAGTGCTTCCAATCGTTCTCGTTTAATTGAAAATTTAGTTAAGCAGATCGTTGATGCTGGAGCAGATGGGATAAATATTGATTTTGAGGCATTTCCTGCATCTCAAAAAGCTAATTTGGTTATATTCATTAAGGATCTTCGAAAATCGCTTCGTGATAATATCTCACATGCAAAAGTGACATTAGCGACTCCAGCTGTCGATTGGAGCAGCGCTTGGGATTTTAATNCATTGGCAACTGAAAGTGATGGTCTATTTATTATGGGATATGATTATCATTGGAAAGGCAGTTCTACCACCGGCCCCGTATCACCATTAAAAGGAGGTTCATATAATATTACCAACACGGTAAATACCTATTTATCTGCCACGGGAAATAACGCAGATAAGATCATATTAGGGGTGCCTTATTATGGTTATCAATGGGCGGCAAATTCAGGAAATAAAGGAGCAGAGACAGATAACACTGCGTCAGGAACGGCGGTAATCTATTCAACCGCTGAATCAAAGGCTCTTTCCTATGGAAAAATNTGGGATGACGCCTCAGAAACTCCCTGGTATAAATACCANGATAATGGATGGTACCAGACCTGGTATGATGATAGTCTTTCTTTATCTAAAAAGTATGATTTTGCTTTAGACAAAAATTTAGGCGGTGTGGGTATATGGGCGTTGGGTTATGATGATGGGTCTAATAAACTCTGGAATGCGCTTAAAGAAAAAATGGGTGGAAAAACAGTACCATCTATACCAGTAAACTATAATGTCACCAATATA
The DNA here is from genome assembly GCA_002704905.1 of Fidelibacterota bacterium. Taxonomy (GTDB): domain Bacteria; phylum Fidelibacterota; class Marinisomatia; order Marinisomatales; family TCS55; genus TCS55. The sequence goes on along the minus strand of PAIR01000069.1, from coordinate 20,685 downwards.
GGCAATGGNGTTGTNGCCCTTGATTTTCAGAATACAAAATCTGCGAATTCNTTTTCAGTGCAACAAATTTTTCATGATTCAAATAAAACAGAAGATCTCGGCACNTTTTCTGGGACACCTATATTACTTCAAAATCTTTCGCTCGGGATTCCTTATTATATTAAGATCAAAGCTAACAATGATTATGGATCAAGCGATTATACCGAGGTTTTAGGCATAGTCCCTTCNTCAAACGCTGCAAANGTTTTAATTGTGAATGCCTTTGATAGAACCAGTGGCACAATTAATACATTTGATTTTATTCGACAACATGGATCAGCAATTCATAATAGTGGATATATTTTTGATGCGACATCAAATGAAGCAGTTATAAATAATCTTGTAAAACTTTCNGATTATTCAATAGTGGATTGGATTCTTGGTGAAGAAGGTTCCTCAACTTCAACGTTTGATAAAAATGAACAGATTTTGGTAGAGGCTTTTCTAAAAAGTGGAGGTCGGTTACTTTTGAGCGGATCAGANATAGGGTATGACCTTGTTGAAAAAGGTGATTTAAGTGATAACATATTTTATGAAAAAATATTAAAAGCTNATTACATNACTGATGCCGCNGCAGGTAAACAAGGCACATACGAAGTAAAGGGAGTNACAGGTACATTTTTTGAAAATACTTCATTTTCATTTGATAACGGGACACATGGAACTTATGATGTGGACTGGCCAGATGGCATNAAACCTGTTGCNAATGCTGAATCCATTTTAATTTTTGATAATGTAAACTATGATACTAATGGTGGCGCTGGCATAGCTTATAATGGTGGATTCTCAGGAAGCCCTNTCTCTGGTGCTCTTGTATATTTGTCTATTGGTTTTGAGACGATATATCCTGAAAATAAACGAAATGACGTAATGGAGAGTGTATTGAATTATTTAGATGGTCCATTGGCTTCTATAAAGGATAATCCATCATTAATACCAGATAAATTGAGAATTATTTCATTATATCCTAATCCTTCTAATCGATCAATATTTATCGAATTTAAGGTGGAAAATTTTTCTCCTATTGCTTACTTAACTATAAGTGATTTGACAGGGCGGAATATTATTAGGATGTCAGTACAACCACTTTCGACCAAATCACAAAAGTTTACCTGGAATGGGACATTNCAAAATGGTTTGGAGGCACCATCAGGAGTCTATATTGCAAGGCTTTCTCAAGGAATCCAGATGGTCTCTAAAAAGTTTACTCTTCTCAAATAATGTATTACCTAATCCTATCATTCTCAATTCTAATTGTGGGCTGTGCAAAACAACCAAAATCTATTCAACAGATCCAAAAAGAAACTATTTCTTCACAATCTATTGACCATAAGGAAGTACAAGTGGGTTTAGATGTTCTTCTTAGTGAACGACTTGATTTAATTCAAGGAAAGTCTATTGGCTTAGTNACAAACCATTCNGGGTTAGATCATAACGGGACTCCCAATTATGAGCGATTGATGGGCATTGAAAATGTGAATCTGAAAATTATTTTTTCCCCTGAGCATGGTCTATTTGGTGAGGCTGCTGCAGGNGAAAAGGTAAAATATAATGGTCAGATTAAGTCCTTACCACCTATTGTGAGCCTATACGGTAATAATCGTAAACCTTCCCCAGAAGAATTGGANAAGTTAGATGCCATTATCTATGACATCCAGGATATTGGTGCNCGTTTTTATACCTATATATCTACCCTTGGATTNGTTATGGAAGCGGCAGCAGAATCTAAAGTGCAAGTAATAGTACTTGATCGTCCAAACCCAATTACTGGAAATAACATTGAAGGGCCCATATTAAATATGAATCATCAATCCTTCGTAGGCTATTACCCTATTCCAATTCGATATGGACTTACGGTTGGCGAACTCGCAAAAATGATTATCGGAGAGAGGTGGATCAGCGTTTCACCAAATCTTGTCGTTGTTCCTTTAAAAAATTGGAAACGTTCCTTATGGTTAGATGAAACAAATGTTTTCTGGATAAAACCGTCTCCAAATATCCCTGACCTTGAAACAGCTACAATCTATCCTGGCATGTGCCTATTGGAAGCTACAAATGTGAATGAAGGTCGTGGNACCCAAAAACCATTCAAACGTTTTGGTGCACCATGGATAAATAAAATATTCTTAGTAAACGCTCTCAATGAAATGGATTCCCCAGGAGTAAAGTTTTCACCTATATCTTATATCCCAAAAGATATACCTGGAATGGCCAACAATCCAAAATTCGAGAATCAGGTTTGTCATGGTGCAGAAATAATTGTGACCGATAGAGATCAATACAGTAGTATTAAAACTGGAGTCCAAATCTTATCTATTTTGGAAAAATTATATCCAAATCAATTTGAAATTAAAATTTCGGGAATGAATCGCCTCTGGGGACAAAGTAACTTTGAAAATATTATTCGAGGTCAGAGTAGTTGGAATGATACAGAGAGCACATTAGAATTCCGTGAAATATCAAAAAAATATTATTTTTATGATTAAGGATAAAATATACATTATCCTATTAATATGCTTTGGCTGTACTCAAACACCAACAATTTATCAAGGGTCTGGTAGTTCATCCATTCAAAAGCAAATAAACACTTTAATTAATCAATCAGGGTTAAGCACCAACATAGGGTTAAAAGCTGTTTCTATGGGTACTGGTGAATTGTTATATGAAATGAATAGCAGTTCTCTTTTTAATCCAGCAAGTAATAATAAACTATTTACAAATCTCTCAGCATTAGCATTATTGGATACAAGTTACACTTTTTACACAAATATTTACCACGATGGCACTACATTATTTTTAGTTGGTGGTGGAGATCCAGACTTATCATTAAAATCTTTGGATTCTCTAGCTTTAATCGTTGTGCAAAAAGGATTAAAAGTTGATCGTTTAATCTTAGATGATTCACGAATGGATTCAACTACATATGGCGATGGCTGGATGTGGGATGAAGGCGACCAGTGGTATTCGGCCCATATCAGTGCCCTATCCATAAATGATAACTGTATAGATTTCATTGTAAACCCAGGTGAATTAGGTCATCCGGCAAGCATTAGGACCAACCCAATATCAACTTATTACAGTCTGATAAATAATTCTCTGACTGTAAATGACACAACTGGATTTAATCGATTTAATATTGAACGGGATTGGCAGAATGGTAATAATGTATTCACTATTTCTGGAAATATAATGGATACTACTTCCACTGACACACTATACCGAAATGTTGAAGATCCNACCCGTTTTACCGGCGGGCTATTTAAAGAAATGCTGGAATCTAAAGGATTAATAATTCAATCACTGGAAAAAGGGTTATTAAGTGGCACTGCNCAGCTTATCGCATCTCATNAATCCCATTCCATGGCNAATGTACTAAAAAATCTTATGGTAGAAAGCGATAATCTCACTGCTGAACTATTAACCAAAACNATTGGGTATGAATCGGATGGTTCTCAAGGAAATTGGATTAATGGTCTTANTCAAATAAGAAAATTTTTAAATAATACTGTTGGNATCGATACAACGACTTTTTCTATAAGGGACGGATCTGGTATCTCCCGTTACAATTATGCCAGCCCCAATCATTTCATTCAATTATTGAAATGGGCTTATAATAATTCATCCATTAGAAATAATTTTATNCAAACTCTGCCTCAAGGCGGTCCAAATGGAACTTTACAAGATCGAAATATTTCTAATCAAATATATGCGAAAACAGGATCTCTTTTTAGTGTAACTACTCTNTCTGGATATGTTTTTACTCAAAGTGGTGATGTAGTTGCATTTTCTATTCTAATGAATGGGTTTCAAGGTTCTTCTGAACCCTACAGAGCTCTACAAGACAAAATTGTTTCTGTNNTAGAAATGTTATGATGANACAACCTTTTTTATTTATTCAACTTATNATTAGTTTGATTATTGGATGCGTAAAAGCACCCGAACAGGATCCATACGTTGTTGTATTAGGGATTGCCCAGGATGGNGGCGCTCCACATGCAGGATGCCAAAAAGATTGTTGCGCAATTCGTTGGAATGACCCATCAAAATATTTGATGGTCTCATCAATCGGGATTGTAGACCCAAATACAAAAGAGACTTGGATGATCGACGCAACACCCGACTTTCCTAAGCAATTGGAAATATTNACAGGGAATGATCANAACAAATTGAAAGGTATCTTTTTAACGCACGCGCATATTGGGCACTACACGGGTTTAATGTTTTTNGGGCGGGAAGTTATGGGATCTAACTCTGTACCAGTTTATGCGATGCCAAAAATGGCTAAATACTTAAGNTCAAATGGACCATGGAGCCAGTTGGTAGATCTGNAAAATATTGTAATCGAGAAACTAAAANATGAACGATCTGTTAAATTAAATGATCGAATAAAAGTTACACCCTTCCAAGTCCCACATCGCGATGAATTTTCTGAAACTGTTGGTTATAAAATTGAAGGAGCAAACAAATCAGTAATTTTTATTCCTGATATTGATAAATGGTCTAAATGGGANAAGGATATAGTAACGATTGTAAAAGAAAATGATTATGCAATTTTAGATGGTTCTTTCTATCAAAACGGAGAAATTATTGGCNGAGACATGTCTGAGATACCTCATCCATTTATAATTGAATCTTTGGAAACATTGAAATCTTCACTAGATAATTCTGAAGTGTATTTCATCCATTTAAATCATACTAATCCAGCATTAATCAAAGAATCTGAAGCNCAGAAACAAATATTAAAAGCTGGATTTAAAATTGCAGAANCTAAACAGATAATAAATTTTTAGGATAAATTTATATGAAAAAATCAATTTACACTTTTCTTTTANCATACTTTTTTTGTTCTGGTTGTACTAATGATAATAATATGGANAATCTAGGTCTTATTCCTATTCCNTCAACAATAGAAAGAGTTTCTGGAAAAACAATATTNGATGATAATTGGGTAATTAAGCATAATAGTGGCCATNCAGATCTTNANGANCTTANAGAATTATTAAATCAAAATCTTAANAATGATTATAAAATCAAATTCAATGATAATTCGNATAAAGTGATTTCATTAATNATAAGACCAGAATTTAGTGGTGAAGGATACATGCTTAATATTTATAATNATGAAATTAATATTGTGGCAAGNACACCTAANGGAATCTTTTACGGAATTCAAACATTTAACCAAATTCTTGATTCTAGTCAAAAGTCCAATAATGGTATAATACTTTTAAATATCAATATTATTGATGAGCCAAGATTTAAATGGCGTGGAATGCATTTAGATGTTGGAAGACATTTTTTTGATGTCTCTTTCATTAAAAAGTATATTGATTATATTGCTATGCATAAGATGAATATTTTTCATTGGCATCTTACAGAAGACCAGGGATGGCGTGTTGAAATTGATNCTTTTCCTAAATTGACTGAAATCAGTGCATTTCGTGATGAATCGTTGATAGGCCATTACCGAGATAAACCTCANCAATTTGATGGAAAANAATACGGTGGATTTTANACAAAAGAAGAGATCCGTGATATCGTGGCTTATGCNCAGGAGCGATATATTACCGTCGTTCCTGAAATTGAAATGCCTGGNCATAGTCAATCTGTNCTCGCAGCCTATCCTGAATTATCTTGTACCGGNGGTCCTCATTCAGTAGCCAAGCTTTGGGGTGTTCATAAAGAGGTTTATTGCGCCGGAAAAGAATCCACATTTAAGTTTTTGGAAACGGTATTAACTGAAGTGGCTGAAATGTTCCCTGGACAATATATTCATATAGGTGGCGATGAGTGTCCAAAAGATCGCTGGAAGCAGCATGAACTGGATCAACGACGGATTGAAGTTGAAGGTCTCCGTGATGAGCATGAACTTCAGTCTTACTTTATTAAACGAATTGAAAGTGTATTAACANGCTTGGGGAAACGGCTCATTGGGTGGGATGAAATTCTTGAAGGAGGNCTTGCACCNGGTGCAATCGTCCAATCTTGGCGTGGAATGGATGGTGGGATTGCTGCAGCTANTGCTGGTCATGAAGTGATNATGTCTCCAACTTCACATGCCTATTTTGANTATTACCAGTCTGAAGAAAAAGAAAATGAACCATTAGCTATTGGTGGTTTTCTTCCTCTTGAGAAAGTNTATCAATTTGAACCTGTTCCTGATAAAATCGAGACGGATAAAATCCAATTCATTTTGGGTGGACAAGGCAATGTATGGACGGAATATATAAGCACACCCGAGAAAGCTGAATATATGGCAATCCCCCGTATGAGTGCCATGGCTGAAGTACTATGGTCTAAAAAAAGTGATAGAAATTTTTCAAGTTTTACAAAAAGAATGAAATGGCATTATGAACGGCTAGACCGATTGGGTGTTAATTATCGGCGGCTAAATTAAAACTTTTTAGTCTATTATAAATTTTTCCTATAAATGATTTTCTCTATTATTATTGAAATTATCATATTCATTATTACAGACAAACCAATAAACCATGTCCATGCAATACCTATATGTTTTAAATAAAAAACAATTCCTAAACTTGATACCAAACCAGCAATCAAACTGGAGGAATGGAATTTTTGTTTCATCTTACTCAGTAAGAATAATCCTAACAATCCACCATAAGTAAAGGATGCAATTTGNAGTCCAACGATCACGATGGCTGATTCACTTTCGTCAAATAATAAAGCAATCANAATTAATATGACCCCCCATGCCATACTGATCAATTGAGATTGTTTTACAGATTTTACNCCTCTCATCCAATCCGCAACAGTTGATGAAGCNAAAGAATTAATAGATGAACTGAGTGTTGACATAGCAGCTGATAAAACACCAGCTAACAATAACCCTTTCAATCCTACTGGAAGATAATTCACTATAAATGTAGTGAATTCCCGATCCCTTTCAATTTNTAATCCTTCCATAAGTAAATAAATAATAGATCCAGCAAATAAGAATATGGTGAATTGCAATAGCACAAATAAACCACTTCCGATCATAGCTTTTTTAGCTTCATTNAAATTTTTTGTCCCTAGTACGCGTTGGACCATCATATAATCAACACCATGAGATGAGAATGAAAGCAGTACACCACCCACAATCGCACTTATAAAATAATAAGGATCACTCACTGGATTTCCTGTCCAATTAAAAATGGACATTTTACCACTTATCGAAAGTTCTGAGATAACATCCCCTAAGGGTTTACCTAAATAATTTAGTGCAAAAATTATAGACATAACGCCACCGAAAAGATAAAGGACAAATTGAATACTGTCTACCCAAACCACAGTTCGAATTCCACCTGTGAGTGTATATACTAAAGTCACCAGACCGATAATTAAAACTGCAATATGTAGCGACCATCCAGTAATAACCTGGACAACAACTGCAGTGGCAAGGAATCGCACACCATCGGCAAAAACTCTAGTAATTAAAAAAACACCGGATGCAACTTTTTGGATATCCGGACCAAACTTCTTTCCGATCACTTCATAAATAGATGTGATACCTGTTTCAAAATACTGGGGTAAAAGAAAAATACTGACCAATATGCGCCCAAAAAGATATCCCATTGCTAATTGGAGAAAAAACCAGTCATCTCTATAGGCTAAGCCGGGTACACTGATAAAGGTTAAAACGGAAGTTTCAGTAGCTACAATTGAAAACATGGCAACAGGCCATGGTAAATTTCGACCACCCAAAAAGTAATCTTCTGTAGAATTATTAAATCTACTTTGCCAAACCCCAAACGCGGAAAATCCAACAAGAAAAATGACGATGATAGTCAGGTCGATCCAGTGCATTTATTTTTTGCTTAGCGGATGAAACGAAAAGAATAAAACACCATCAAACAATGGGCCTTTTTCTCTGAAATAATATTTCATAAAATCTACATTCACAGTTTTTCCATATTCTGATGATGCATGAATAATATTTTTTTGATCGATGACCATACCTTCATGGGCTACTACCAATCCCAACTTAAAATAGGATTTTTTTACAAAGGCTACTCCAGAAACATGGGGCAAGTTATTAAGTATATCTGTTGTGAGTTTATTACTTGGGATATAATTAATACTCGTTTGTTTTTTCCAGCCCAATTGTAAAAATTCTTCTCCATCCTCTTTCTGATTTAGAGTAATAGTTACTGATTCTAACTTATTTTCTGAAATTAAAGTGCTTGTGATATCTTTCGTGGAAAAATTGTCTTGTATACGATCAGTCGTATAATGCCACCTGCTTTTGTAGGTGGGTATCGAAATTCCCATATTATTTGGTTTATAATGAATTTCGATCAATTTGGATTTAGCCTCATCCCAACTATGGCTCTGCACACTGGCTAAGCTAGTTAAAATATGAACTGTACAATCAGATACATCTAACCGGAAGATTGGATCCTTATCTTCTCCTTTTTCTTCTCCAAGACAAAATAATTCATAAGGCTTTCCCACTTGCCAAAGAGAAAATGCTTTTAATCGATCATGAAAGTCTGGAAATTTTTGATGAAACTTAGGCAAGATGTTTGTAATCTGATTTTCAGACAAAGTCCAAACTTTAGGTAAAGATTCGACCCATTGGTTTGGATTTGAACATCCAACAATTATATATACCAAAAAAGAAATAAATAACTTTATTAATTCTTTTTTCTTCCGACTTATTTCCATTCTTTCCGCCATACTAAATTTGGATTTTTCTCAGTAATACCTACAACTTCATAGACTTCTGAATGAATTTTTTGTCGATAATCATAATATTTTGGATTTTTATAAGATCGATCTGGATGAACTGCATTAGTCAACAAAATGACAAACATCTGATTTTCAGGATCTATCCACAAAGATGTTCCTGTAAAACCAGTATGGCCATAACTACTACTCGGCAAATAAACACCACCAGAAGACTTACCATCTGGTGTATCCCAACCCAATGCTCGTGAACTACCATTAATTACATTGGCACGTTTCGTAAATAACGAAACCGTTTCTGGCTTGAATATCCGTCTCCATCCATAGATACCACCATTCAACATCATTTGAGAAAATGTGGCTAAATCCTTCGCCGTTGAAAATAAACCTGCATGGCCTGATACACCCCCAAGGCTGTAGGCATTCTCATCATGAACATATCCTCGAATAGTTTCACCGTATAATTTGCTATATTCTGTAGGTACAATTCGTTTCATACGATTTACAGGTGGCTTGTAATAAGTAGAATTCATCCCCAATGGATTAAACACGATCGAATCAACCAGAGAATCCAGTGGAACACCTGAAATCGATTCCACTACTTTTCCAAGAGTGATTAATCCTACATCTGAATATATAGTCTCCACTTCTAATTCTGATTGAGGTTCAGTATTCATGACCGAATCCAATCTGCTCATAGCAGTACCTTCCATGAGGAAATACTGTTTAAATGGAGGTAAACCAGCCGTATGCGTTATAAGGTGGCGAATCATCGTATTTGATTTTTGATTGAAGTACTTTTTCTGTCTACCACGAAAAGCGGGAAGGTATTTAACCACTTTGTCATCTAGAGATAATTTTTTTTGTTCTAGTAATCTCATCACTGCTGATGTTGTTGCTACAACTTTTGTAATGGATGCAATGTCATAAATATCTCCACGAGTCACATTTTCTTTTTTTGTATATGTATGATGACCGAAAGCCTCATGAATAAATATTTTTCCATCCTTAGCTGCAAGCAGTACACCACCAGGAAATGCAGAATCTGCCAAGGCTTTAGCGATTATTGCTTTAATAGAAGCAATATTAACTGAAATCTCATCGGCTCGAATCCTTTGTAATTCTTGTCCAGACTTCCATGTTGTTTTTTTAATGGGCCATTTTTTTGCCTGTATTTGAATACTTGTTCCTTTTGCTGCAACCTCAGGTATAGTAACGGGAAGAATACCTGTAATATTGGCCTTACCTTCTAGGCCATTAGCTACTGCTCTTTGAAGAATTCCACTTCCTTTATAGGCACACAGATAGACTGGTGCTTCAAGAAAATCCTGTATCAAATAAGGGCTACCAAAACTAGTCACCACAAGGCGCTCGCATTTTTGAATTAATCTGTTTATAAACTCTGCCTCAATTTTTGGCAAAAATATATCATCTTTATGTTCAACAGGATTTGCAAATGCATTCAAAAATACCAATCCATTCGATGGAATTTGATCCAAAATAAATTCTGAAATTTCTGTACTATCAGATTTATCAATCTGGAATGTTTTTACTTTCCTACCATTGCCTTTTAATCGTTGTGTTAGAGTACTTTCACTATGATTATTTGGACCATCGTAAAGATCAACTACATATAGTANTTCATCNATCTTAGGTTGGAGAGGAAGCAAATTCCCTTTATTTTTNACNAATGTAATAGATCGTTTGGCAATTTCATTGGCTACTTTAAAATTGGATAATTTTCCCATTTTTNTATGGGTATCATCCATAGATATTGTACGATTAAGATGCAGTCCCAACTGCTCTTTCATTTTTAATACTTTCATCGCAGATTCATTAACTCTATCCTCAGAGATAANTCCATTNAANACTGCATCTTCAACTATATCAATTGTACGTTTCAAATTCATATTTTGAATAATNATATCTGAACCGGCATTGATTGTTTCTATAAGCGCATATTTATCTGAATAATTTTTAACGATNCCTCCCATACGCATCGCATCTGTAATTACTGCACCNTNAAACCCTAATTTTCCTTTAAGCACNTCCTGAATCCAAAATTTGGACAAGGTTGCCGGAGTTTCGGCATGNTGTTGGTAATCAGGGGCATTAACNTGNGCCACCATAACTGCTTCAACACCAGCATNAATTGCTTTTTTAAATGGAAGNAGTTCAAGTTGCCAGAGTCTTGTCGAATCACTNGGTATCTGAGCTAGCGCAGAATGGGAATCGGTCTCAGTATCACCATGACCTGGGAAATGCTTTGCAGTAGCCAACATACCATGGTTTTGAAGTCCACGAATAAATTCAACAGAATACCGATTGACCGAATCAGGATCTTCTCCAAAAGAACGAGTATTAATAATAGGATTCTTTGGATTGTTGTTCACATCTACAACTGGAGATAGGTTNAAATGAATGCCTACAGCACGACTTTCTTCTGCTGAAATTCTTCCAGCTTCATAGGCAAAAGCTGCATCACCTGTTGCAGCAATTGCCATCAGAGGAGGCAATGTTATTGAACCAGGATATCGACGACCTAATCCAGATTCAATATCTGCATCCACAAGTATAGGCACCTTTGACNTTTGTTGCATATCATTGAGCATGGTTAGAGAACTACCTGCATCCCCAAACCAAATGTGAAGGACTCCAATGCCATCAGTTTTGATATAATTTTGNATCTCTTTCCATCGTTTGCTTTCATAATTCATAAATTGCATATTGATTGAGACTACCATCATTTGTGANATCTTTTCACGAAGGCTTAGTTGACTAAGTGTTTTTTCTGACCAAGATTTAGTCGAAGAAAACTGCCCGGGTCCAGCACANGCAAGAAATATCATAGCTAAACAGAGTAAAAATTTTCTTATTACCATAGGAAAAAATTAACTGAACTTCTCCTATAAGTCTTTAACTTTTATTTCTAGTATTGATGAAATACCTATATTGTTTGAAAAAAATATGAAAATAAAATCAACTTACGTCATACTATGAGGGTTATTGCCATAGATGCAGGTGCCACTAAAGTATCAGGTGGTGTGGTTGAAAAAGTCAATGATACAACATTCGAATTAGTCGATCCAGCTGTTGAAATACGGTACCAGGAGCATCCGAAATTTAATTTNAAATTTTTACCAGTACCTNTGGATGACCAATACAGTCAAACTAAAATTGATANATCTGAAAAACAGCAAGGGGANGTTTATATAGATTGTGTATTACAAGTCATTAATTCTCTTACTAATGATAAACCATTTCATTTTGGTATAGCTATAGCTGGGATTAAAGATTTNGCAAATAGAGGAATCAAAATCATGGCAAACGGACCGCGGATTCCTGATTTCAGTAATCGTATCGAAGCAAATATCAAAAAGGCTATGCCTCAATTAGAAAGTGATGCTAATATGTGCCTGTGGGGTGAAGAATATGCAAAAGATGGTGCCCTCCGACATATTGAAAATGCATACTATTTAGGCGGTGGAACTGGGACTGCAGATGGACTAAAGTTAAAAATGAANCTTATTNCATTTGACAATGTTTCTAGCTGGATTGGTAAAGCAATTGAATTAAAAATTTCTAATGGTCAATCACTGGAAAGATACTCATCTATGTCAGGAATCAACCATTTGAGATCTTCACTAACCAATGAAGCAATAGGTGTTGTTCTAGGCGGATTGCTATTTGAACGAATCTCTACTGTATACTCTGGTTGGAAGAATCAATATATTATAGATCGCGATCTCCAATCAACTCATGATTATTATCACACATTATTAGACCGGATTGTTTTAGGTCAACAACTCTCAATTTTTTTACGTAGTAATGATGGACAAAATATCTATAAATCAATGAGAGCAGAATTAACCAAGTTATGTTTTTCGGCAGAAAAACAGATAAAGANACATTTTATTGTGAACGATAATTTTAAATCGGATAGGCTTTTCTTTTCTAATCTCAGAGAAGCACCGATCATTGGAATGGGTGCAAAAGTTTGGATGGAAAAATGCTGAATCCTGATCAAATTCCAATGAAAGAACCACTGATACGAGTTGGTCTTATTTTACCTGAAGATAATATCCAATTCTTTCATTTATCTTTTTCTGATTCACAGTGTTATGAAATTGAAATAAGTGATCGATTACTTCCATCATGTAAAAATTTTGAAAAACTGACAATAAAAATATTTAATCAGAATCTTTCCATTCCTGAACTCTCTATTGAAAGTCAAACTATTAAAGTGAGATCCTCTATACCAGATGAGAATCCTTTTATCAAAATTGAAGATGTACCTGCAGGACGTGGTTTTCACTGGAAAAAAGTAATTAGTCCNTCATATTGGGGGACTTTAGAATTTTCAATTTCAAATGGAAATCTAATGGTTATAAATGAATTGCCATTAGAGAATTATTTAAAATGTGTAGCTACTTCAGAAATGAGCGCTCAATGCCCGCCAGAATTTTTGAAAGCCCAAACTATTGTAGCACGATCTTGGCTTTTAGCAAATACTGAAAAGAAACACCATAAACTTGGTTTTGATATTTGCAATGATGATTGTTGCCAAAGATATCAAGGTATGACTAATAATACAACTGCCTCTATACAAAGTACTGATACTACTTTTGGTCAAGTGATTATGTTTAATAAGAAAATATGCGATTCCCGTTATTCAAAATCCTGTGGAGGTATTACAGAAGATTATGAGCATGTTTGGGACGGTGATCCTATTCCTTATTTGATTTCGATAAAAGATGTGAACTCAATGGGCGTAGGCTATTGTAGTCCTGAAATCGTCCCGGAAAGTTCACTCAAAACCTTGATCGGAAATGTGGATGAAAAAGGGCAGTATTATCGCTGGACATATGAAGTAAAAAATAATGAACTCATTCAATCCTTGGAAAACAAGATGGGGTTGAAACCCAAAGAGATTTTAGAGCTAAATCCTGTTAACACTGGTGGATCTGGTCGCATTTCAAATCTTTCGATTCAATTTGAAGATCGTGATGGATTGTTACAAAATGTGGAGATTCACTCTGAATATGAAATCCGTAGAATAATGTCACCCTCTTTTTTATATAGTTCTGCATTCAAAATTAAAAAAAATGTAAATGGTAATTTCGTTCTTAAAGGGAGAGGATGGGGACACGGTGTTGGTCTATGCCAAATCGGTGCATTAGGCATGGCCATTTCAAAAAAGGATATGAATTCTATTTTAACTCATTATTATCCTGGCACTCAGTTAACAACCATCTATAACAAATGAAGCAAACAATTAAGCCAAACCCTTGGAACTGGGTCCCGACTCTGTACTACGCAGAAGGATTACCTTACGCGTTTGTCATGATCCTATCAACAATAATGTATAAAAACCTTGGTATATCTAATACAGATATCGCCCTTTATACCAGTTGGCTATACCTCCCTTGGGTCATTAAACCCTTATGGAGTCCTTTCGTAGATATTCTAAGAACAAAACGTTTTTGGATTGTTATCATGCAAATTTTAATCGGCGCAGGATTGGCCGGGATCGCTTTAACTATTCCCCTATCCAATGCCTTCAAATATTCGTTAGTATTTTTCTGGCTTATGGCATTTAGTTCCGCCACTCATGATATTGCAGCCGATGGATTTTATATGCTGGGACTTTCTTCACATGATCAAGCATGGTTTGTTGGAATCCGAAATACATTTTATCGTTTTGCCATTCTCACCGGACAAGGATTGCTGGTCATGATGGCTGGTATTTTTGAAGACTGGACTGGTGCAGTTACTACTGCGTGGTCCATGATATTCGCTTGTTTAGCAATTTTGTTTATTGGGTTTGGAGTTTATCATAGATGGTTCCTACCCTATCCAAAATCAGATCAGCAGCATGATGTCCTGAAATTAGGAGAAGCTTTTCAAAAATTTTTCATTGTTTTCAATTCTTTTTTTAAAAAGCCGAGAATTCTATTTATTATTGGATTCATTTTAATTTACCGTTTTGGAGAAGCACAGTTGGTCAAGATAGCACCACTTTTTATGTTAGATTCACTAAAATCAGGTGGATTAGGCCTCAATAATATAGAATTAGGATTTATAAACGGAACATTTGGAATTCTCATGCTCACCTTAGGCGGAATTACTGGTGGTTTTTTGGTTTCAAAGCATGGCTTGAAATATTGGATTCTTGTGATGGCTCTTGCAATGAAACTTCCTGATCTCGTTTATGTGTACATGGCATATACCCAACCGCAAAGTTCTGCATTAATTACCGCCTTTGTCGCAATTGAACAATTTGGCTACGGGTTTGGATTTACAGCATACCTTTTATTCATGATGATGGTATCAGAAGGAAAACACAAAACGGCCAATTATGCAATTTGTACTGGTTTTATGGCGCTTGGGATGATGATCCCTGGAATGTTTAGTGGTGCACTACAGGAACTCATAGGATATCAATACTTTTTTATTTGGGTCATGGTAGCTACAATTCCTGGGTTGGTTATGATAAAATTCTTAATAATTGATCCTGAATTTGGTTTAAAAAGGAACTCCAATGACAAAAATCAATAATCGATTTATTGCACTGGACACTTTTCGTGGTGCTACTATTGCACTTATGATCATTGTAAATAACCCTGGCACATGGAGTTATGTTTATGCCCCGCTTCGTCATGCACAATGGCATGGATGTACTCTAACCGATCTAGTATTCCCTTTTTTCCTTTTTAGTATTGGGATATCAATGCGTTTCTCATTCGATAAATATGATATATGTAAATATGGACCTCTATTTAACAAGATTATCTTTAGGACCATCACTATATTTATTATTGGACTACTACTTAATGCATTTCCTTTCATTCGACAAGATTGGGATTGGTCTTCCTTTAGAATATTGGGAGTTCTCCAACGTATTGCTTTAGCATATTTTTTAGCAAGTTTTATCGTATTACGATCAGATGTTAAAAGTTTAGTTAAAATTTCATTTATTCTTTTAATTGGTTACTGGATATTGCTAATGGCTTATGGATGGTTCTCTGGTCAAGATCCCTACGCTCTGAGAACCAATCTAGTTTTGGTTGCTGATCGATTTATATTAGGTGAAAGCCATCTATATGGAGGGACAGGAATACAATTTGATCCTGAAGGACTACTAAGTACTATACCATCTGCTGTTACTATAATTATTGGCTTTTTAGTTGGAACCATGATCAAGACAACAGATGATCATGAAGATAATTCTCAGAAAATGGTAGTTTTAGGTGCATTATTGATTATTTTTGGTTGGTTGTGGGGTTTTGTTTTTCCAATCAATAAACAACTATGGACGAGTTCTTATGTTTTATACACTGGGGGAATAGGCATCACCATATTAGCTGGAATGATTTGGTTGATAGATGTAAAAAGAGTTAATTGGTGGACTAAACCTTTTGTGATCTTTGGTTCTAATTCCATTTTTATTTATGCATTATCCAGTATTTGGGCAAAAATATTGTTAAAAATCAGCTTTGAACTTGATGGGAAAATGACCTCGGGGTATTCTTATTTATATAAAACTATATTCCAGCCTCTAGCAGGAAACATTAATGGATCATTATTTTTTGCACTATTCCACGTGCTAATTTTTTTGTTTATTCTCACATGGATGTATAGGAAAAATATTTTTATTAAGATTTAATACATACTATCCAATAATATTTTATAATTATCTATAACTACCTTTCGTTTAACTTTAAAAGTTGGCGTTAATTCATCCTTATCTTGATTAAAATCTTCTTCTAGTATTTTAAATTTTTTTATCGTTTCATATGATGGAAGTTTTTCATTCATAAATTGGATTTCATTATTAATTAACTCTACTACTTCTGTCTTTTTAGATAAATCTGCTAGATCTTGATATAAAATTTTTCGATCGCGTGCAAATTTTGTGATCTCATCATCATCTAAAGTAATAAGCGCAGTGAGATAAGGTTTTGCATCACCATATACCATACTCTGGCTTAAATAAGGAATTGTTTTTAATAAATTTTCAATATATTGTGGTGCAACGTTCTTCCCTCCAGCTGTAATAAGAATATCTTTTTTCCGATCTGTTATAAACAAATATCCATCATCATCTATATAACCTACATCTCCAGTATGTAACCAATATTTTCCATTATTATCGGCTTCTAATAATCTGTCTGTAGCTTCCTTATTCTTAAAATAATTTTCAATATTCTGAGGAGCAATTACGCAAATTTCACCATCTTCCGCAATTTTGACTTTTGTATTTGGGTAAGGTTTCCCCACTGAACCAATTTTAACAGCATGGGGAAGATTTATAGAAATAATACCTGTAGTTTCTGTCATTCCATACCCTTCCAGAATTGTAATGTTCATCCACTTAAAAAAGTTAAGAATTTTAGGTGAGATTGGCGCTGCTCCTGAAATCATATATCGTATACGACCACCAAAGATATCCTTTATTTTATTATAAATTAAATATTTAGCCAACCATACTTTTAACTTAAGGAAAAAAGAGTTTGATCCTTTGGCTATTGAAATTTCTTTTCCTATACCGATAGCCCAATGGTATATTTTTTTCTGAATCCAGCTTGCATCACTAATACCTGTAGCAATTTTTGCATAAAACTTTTCAAAGACTCGTGGTGTTCCAAATAATATTGAAGGTCCAACCTGTCTGATATTATTAGGCATATCTTCGATGCTTTCTGCAAATGCTGTTTGATTTCCATAAACTAATTTTAAAAAATGTCCCAAAAGTCTCTCCGCAATATGTGCTAATGGTAAATAAGCAACTGTTAAATCCTTTTGAGTGATATCAAGTATTTTAGGTAAATGTTGAATTGATGATATAACATTTGAATTGGTAATCATGCCAGCCTTTGGGTTACCAGTCGTTCCTGAAGTATAAATAAAGCTAATCACATCATTTGGATCACTTTTGTCTATATGTTTTTCAAAGGAATGATCATCAACTCCAGTCTGGACAAATTCGCTAAAAAGGGTAACATTTGGGATATCTTTTGGGGCATAAGAATCAAAAACAATTAATTTTTTGACATTGGAAACTTGATTCCAGATTTTAAGAATCTTATCCAATTGTTCCTGGTCTTCTAAAAATATGAATTTTGCTTCACTGTGTTCTGCGATATATCTAATCTGTTCCGATGTATTTGAATGATATATTGGAGCAGTAACACCTCCAATACCAATGATTCCCATATCACATGCAACCCATTCCATTCTACATTGAGACAGAATAGATATTTTGTCACCTTTTTTCATACCAGAAGATTTCAATGCAAGACCAATTTGTTTTGCCAGTTGACCATACTGTTCCCAAGTCTGAGGTTGCCAAATTCCTTGTAGCTTTTGCCAATTGGCAACAGATTCNGGTTTTTGATTCACATGGTACCAAAATGCCTTTGGAACAGTATTTTGTATATTAAAATCTGGATTCATGTCCGCCATAATTTCGATCGGCGAACGTATTGACCTTCACCTAAATACATATCACGTACTTTTTCTTCTTTATATAGTTCATCATATGTACCACTAAGGAAAATTTTTCCTGAGTTAAGCACATACCCATAGTCAGCAATCTTAAGAGCATGATTTACATTTTGTTCAACTAAAATGATAGTAACACCAGATTTATGGAGATTCTGGATAATAGTAAAAATTTCATCTACTAATTTTGGAGAAAGCCCTAGTGAAGGTTCGTCAAGGAGCAATAATCTCGGCTTTAACATAAGCGCTCGACCAATGGCTAACATTTGTTGNTCTCCTCCNCTCAAAGTACCTGCTTGCTGATTAGCCCTGTTTTGCAAAATNGGGAAGTGATCAACCACTTCCGCAATCCTTCGTTGAAACTTCAACTTNTCTTTAATTAGAAATCCACCCATTGCTAAATTCTCATGAACTGAAAGCTCTGGNAAAATGCGCCGGTTTTCAGGTACAAGAGATATTCCTTTTCCTATTATTTTTTCCGGCTCTAGATTATTGATTTTCTGATCCTCAAAATGTATTGTCCCATATTCAGGTTCAGCTATACCACATATAGTTTTTAAAATTGTAGTCTTCCCNGCACCATTAGCGCCAAGGATACAAACTAATTGCCCTTCTGATACTTCAAGAGAAACACCATGTAAAGCTTTTACCTTTCCGTAAAATGACTCAATACCAACGAGCTTAAGCATGGACATTTTCTCCTAAATAAGATCTAATTACATCCGGATGTTCTTTGACTTTTTTAGGATCTCCTATGGCAATGATCTTACCTGACTCTAGNACACATATACGGTCTGAAATTTTCATAACCAAATTCATATCATGCTCTACAAGAAGAATCGTTATTCCTAAAATATCTCTTATTTCTAAAATAATCTTACTTATTTCCAATGTCTCTTGTTCATTCATTCCTGAAGCGGGCTCATCTAAGAGAAGCAATTTAGGTTTGCTGATAAGAGCACGTGCAATTTCAACTAATTTCTGTATCGCATATGGTTGACCGTTCAAATATTTTGCTTCAAAGTTATCTATGCCTAAAAATGACATAACTTCAAGAGCCATGGACTCTTCTCTTTCTCTCTCTTCTCTATATAACCAACGTTTAATTGTATCATTAGTAGATAATCGTTTGTGAGCGCCTAACAATACATTATCTAAAAGAGTCATATAGGGCACATTTTGTAGATTTTGAAAAGTTCGGGCAATACCAAGTTGCACAATATGATGAGACAGAAGATCTAATATATTTTTTCCCCTGTAATTAATTAAACCTTCCTGAGGTACACAGTAACGATTTATACAATTAAATAAAGTGGATTTCCCAGATCCATTAGCACCAATAAGCGAAAATATTTCACCTTCTTTTACTGTAAATGAGACACCATCTAAAGCACGTACTCCAGAAAAGTGCATATGTAGATTTTTTATAGATAAATCTTCCATAAAGCATAAGGCCCCTTTCGGGGCCTTATTTAATTATCATTAATCTAGCCAATCGCTAATTTCAACCTGCTTCCCCCCTTGCAACTGAAGAAGCATCACTGACTCCACACCTGCATGATCATTCCGACTAAATGTAATTGGAGGAAATACACCACTATCCCAATTTTTTAAGTTCTCCAAAGCATTAATTAAACGTTCTCGATTGAGATTCTTACCAGCTCTTTTTATTCCTTCAACAAGTACTAATGCTGTTGCAAACCCATAATAGTGATAAAGTCCGCGCATTTTATCAGGAACATTATTTTTATCACATAATTCTTGATAAAGTTTTGGACCAGGATTATTGGATTCTGGGTGAAAAGCCCAATATGCAGTAATGAAATTTTCCCCTGCGTCACCAGCTAATAACCCGACTCTTTTATCTGTAGTAGGACCTAAACCATAGAAATTAGGTTTATAGTTCATAGCCTGTGCTGTTTTCATAATGGTTACTGGCTCTCTAACAATTCCACCTATGATCACATCCGTGCAGCCCCCTTTCATAAAGTTTGAAGTCTGACCAACAAAATCTGTAGCGCCTCTTTGGAAAGATTCTTTTTGGACTGTGATGCCATTCATTTCTTCCGCTTCAGCTGCTCCTTGCAAAGCATTTTCACCATAATCATCATCCTGATATGCAAACCCAATCTTTGCATCAGGATTTTTTGACAGAATATAATTAATCAAAATTTTTGTTTGGAGATCATAGCCTGCATCAGTGTGAAAAATATATTTAGCTCCTTGCCTTGACATATCTGACATTGTGCTAGAATTAGTTGCGGGAGCAATTAAGGGTATTCCACTTTCTTCTAAGATTGGACGAATTGCTTCAACAGGAGAAGTCCCAATTACATTATATAAACAAAATACTTGGTCTTTTTCTACTAATTTTTTTGCTGCAGTTACTGATTTTTGAGGGTTATAGCCATGATCTTCAGTAATCATCCGTATTTTTCTTCCGTTTACACC
>PAIR01000068.1 GCA_002704905.1 Fidelibacterota bacterium | reverse complement strand
TTTGGACTTTTCCAATAACAGAAATAACATCTTCCATAGAAAGTTTTTTCACCACATCAAAATCACCAATATAATCTTCTGCATTGAATACGATTTGTGTTTTTCCATAACGATCTCTCAGATCTACAAAAACNACCTGTCCATGGAGACGAATCGTATTAACCCAGCCGTTTAGAATAATAGATTTATCAACACTATNNGAATTCAATTCACCACAAGTATGTGTTCGTTTATTCATAAATATTTACTCGGAATTTATAAACAAAAAAACTCCGCTGAAGCGGAGTTTCTTATATGAAGTTTCTTATTAAAAGAATCTTATTGACTTGAAACTTTAAGCCTGTTCACTGCTCTTAAAAGAGAATTTTCAGCTCGAATCAAATCTTTTTCATCCTTTAAAGAAATGCGATCCTTAGCTCTCGTCATAGATTTTTCTGCACGGTTGGTGTCAATTTCACTGGACTTCTCAATTGTTTCGACCAATAACTCTACTTTTTCACCTGTGATTTCAACAAAGCCACCACTTGTGGCATAGAAGTCATCCTTTCCTCCCTCACTCACTTTGATCTCGCCAATACCCAATCCAATCACTGCTTTACAGTGACCAGACATGACACCAAAAGATCCATCCATTCCAGGACAGCGTATGTAGGATACATCACTTCTCTCCANCATCTTAGTCGGTGTGACAATTTCTAAGTTAATTGTACTCATAAATTATTTAAGCTGCTTCTTTTTTTGCTTTTTCAAATGCTTCATCAATAGAGCCCACATATGCGAATGCATTTTCAGTGACATTATCTGCTTCGCCGCTCAAGATAGCTTCAAAACCAGAAATGGTATCTTCCAGTTGAACATAACGTCCTGGTGTACCAGTAAACTGTTCTGCCACAAAGAAAGGTTGTGAAAAGAATTTTTGAATTTTACGAGCACGGGAAACAGTCTGTTTATCTTCATCAGACAACTCATCCATTCCNAAAATTGCNATAATATCTTGAAGGTCTTTATATTTCTGGAGNACACCNTGTACTTCNCGAGCTANGNTATAGTGATGGTNACCNATNATACGAGGATCCANGATTCTAGATGTAGATGCCAATGGATCAACCGCAGGATAAATCCCCAGTTCAGCAATTTTACGTTCAAGAACAGATGTTGCATCAAGATGAGCAAANGCTGTTGCNGGCGCCGGNTCAGTCAAGTCATCCGCAGGNACATAAACNGCCTGAACAGATGTGATAGAACCTTTTTTNGTGGATGTAATCCGTTCCTGNANATCNCCCATTTCAGTAGATAANGTNGGCTGATATCCAACAGCAGAAGGCATACGGCCCAACAATGCAGATACCTCAGAACCAGCCTGAGTAAACCGGAAAATATTATCAATAAAGAGTAAAACATCTTTGCCTTCATCATCTCGGAAATATTCTGCCATAGCTAATCCACTTAGAGCAACACGGAGACGAGCGCCNGGAGGTTCATTCATCTGNCCAAAAACCATGGTAGTCTTATCTATAACACCNGATTCCGTCATTTCATTGTAGAGGTCATTACCTTCTCGAGTCCTTTCACCAACACCGGCAAATACGGAATATCCACCATGTTCAGTTGCAATGTTTCGAATCAATTCTTGAATCAAAACTGTTTTACCCACGCCTGCACCACCAAATAATCCAGTTTTNCCGCCTTTAGTGTAAGGTTCCATAAGATCGACCACTTTAATCCCTGTTACAAGCATTTCTGTGGATGTTGCTAAATCTTCATGTTTTGGTGCAAGACGNTGAATTGGATTTCTTTTTTCAGTACTTATTTCTCCTTTACCATCAATTGNATTTCCTAAAACGTCAAAGAGCCGACCCAGTGTTTCTGGCCCAACTGGTACAGAAATAGGGATACCTGTATCCATTACAGGCACACCACGTGTTAGGCCGTCAGTTGANTCCATGGCAACAGTGCGAATCATGCTGTCACCTAAATGCTGTGCGACTTCCAGCACCAATGTGCCTTCGTCACCACGATCAACTTCTAAAGCATTCATTATTTCTGGGAGTTTNCCGTCTTTAAAAACAACGTCTACTACTGCACCCATAATTTGAGAAATTTTACCTGTCATTTTGGACATATTGGTTTTCCCTTATCCTTTTAGCGATTCAGCNCCACCTACGATCTCCAGCATTTCTGTGGTAATCGCCGCTTGGCGGGCCTTATTGAATTCTAATTTTAAATCTTTAATCATATCTTGCGAGTTACTAGTGGCATTTTCCATAGCTACCATTCTAGCTGCCTGCTCACTGGCATAGGATTCCAGTAAATATTTCCACATTTGGACATTCAAGTGTCTTGGTATCAAAGATTTNACGATCTCACCCTTGNNTGGCTCGTAAAGTCGATCCACCGAAACACCTTCATCAGCTTCATAATCCAACGGGAGGAGTTTCTCTGTGAGCACTATTTGAGTCGCCACATTAACAAACTCATTATACACTACGCGGATCTCATCTACATGGCCCTTCAAGAAATGATGGAGAATTCCATTAGCAATCTTGATTGCATAATTAAAATCGAGCCCTCCCCAGAAATCCACATGGGATTCAACAATCTTGTACCTACGAGCTATGAAAAAGTCTCGGGCCTTTTTTCCAGCGCAAAAGAGATCAACATTTTCTTTACCAAATTNATCGATTTCACTCTGAGCTCTCCGTAATACGGAACTATTGAATGAACCGGCTAACCCCTTATCCGAGGTGACTACAAGGAGTGCTACCCGATTAACTTTACGTACTTCCAATAATGGTAGTAATTCTCGATCTACATCAGGCAGGAGGTTTTGAATGATTTCCGCCAACCTGTTGGAATAGGGTCGTGCCTGTTCCATGTTTTCCTGCGCACGGCGCATTTTGGCAGCTGCTACCATTTTCATGGCTTTGGTTACCTTTTGAATGCTTGTAACAGACTTAATACGGTCTCGAATGTCTTTCAGGTTGGCCATTNATTAAACAGCGAATCCTTTGGTGAAATCTGAAATAGATTTTTCGAGACGCTCACCCATGTCATCAGAAAGAGTACCTTCCTTTGCCAGTAACTTTAGGTCATCCAGATTGTTAGCTTCGAGGTAATCAAAAAGTCCGGATTCAAACTCAACTAATTTTTCCACAGGAACCTGATCGAGATATCCTTTGGAGGCTGCAAAAATTACTGCCACCTGATTCTCNACACTCATAGGAACGTATTGACCTTGTTTNAAGATTTCAACCATTCGTTCTCCACGGGTCAACTGAGCCTGTGTATTTTTATCCAAATCAGAACCAAATTTTGCAAATGCTTCCAATTCACGGTATTGAGCAAGGTCCAAGCGAAGTGTACCAGCAACACTTTTCATTGCTTTGATCTGNGCATTACCTCCTACACGAGATACTGAAATTCCCACATCAATGGCAGGGCGGACACCAGANTTAAATAGATTTTTTTCCAAATANATNTGCCCATCTGTAATGGAAATTACATTGGTGGGTATGTATGCGGATACATCACCTTCCTGTGTTTCAATGATTGGAAGTGCCGTTAGAGAGCCACCTCCGAGATCAGCGGAAAGTTTGGATGCCCTTTCTAGTAACCGACTGTGAAGATAGAATACATCTCCAGGGAATGCTTCACGCCCTGGTGGTCGTCGAAGCACCAAAGACATTTGCCGGTAAGCAACAGCTTGTTTAGACAGATCATCATAAATAATCAGACCGTGTTTACCATTATCACGGAAATATTCACCCATAGCGCATCCNGAATATGGGGCAATGTACTGAAGAGGTGCAGCATCAGATGCATTCGCAGTAACAATTGTTGTGTATTCCATGGCACCATTTGCCTCCAACTCAGAAACAAGAGCTGCCACTGTAGATGCCTTTTGACCAATAGCCACGTAAATACAATAAACCGGTTCATCAGTCTCGTGTGTATATTTTTGATTAATAATGGCATCGATAGCCACAGCGGTCTTACCTGTTTGTCGATCTCCTATGATCAGTTCGCGTTGTCCGCGACCGATTGGAATCATACTATCTACTGCCTTAATACCCGTTTGGAGAGGCTGGTTTACTGGTGATCGAGACATCACACCCAATGCTTTCCGTTCAATGGCTAAATGTTCTTTCGCATCAATTGAACCTTTCCCATCAATAGGCTGCCCTAGTGGATTAACCACACGTCCCAGCAANGCTTNNCCAACCGGNACCTCAACNACACGNCCAGTNCGTTTGGCTAAATCTCCTTCTTTAACAAGGCGCGATTCTCCAAATAANACTAGACCGACATTGTCNTCTTCCAAGTTNAGAGCCATGCCAAATACACCATTTGGCAACTCTACGAGTTCAGAGCTCATAACATTCTCTAATCCACTTACACGAGCCACACCATCACCCACTTCAATTACTTCACCNACTTCAGAAACGTCTACAGACAGGTCAAATTTTGCAATCTGTTCCTTTAGCAGATCAGTGATATTATCCGTTTTGATATCCATGATTTCCTTTTAAAGCATTATGCTTCTAATAATGACTGGCGCATTTTGTCCAATTGATTTTGGATAGACGCGTCCATGAATTTGTTTCCAACACGTAGTTTTATACCTCCAATTAAGNATGGATCAACATTTACATTCAGTNCAGTTGACATTCCCAATGCTGATTCTAATGATGTTTTGAGTTCAGCTGATTCTTCNCNAGAAAGATTACTTGAAACATGGGCAGTAACTTCCACGATATTCATCGCCTCTACAAACTTTNCATTATAGGCTTTCCATAATAATTGAAACAGTTTGGTCAAATTCACATCTCTTANCAATCCAATAAATTTGGATACAATGACATCACATCGATCACCAAAAATTTGNTGTACNGCAGTTGCTTTTTGCNCTTCACTAATCCTTTTTGAGAGTAGAAATGCTCTAAATTCAGGTGACCCTTTTAAGGTACTGTTCACCAATGCAAGTGACTCCTTTACTGCTTTTTCTGAACCGAGCTTTATTGCAACATTGAACAAGGTTTCAGCATATAGCTTTGCCTTTTTATCAAGCTTCATATTTNTTCACTTTTTTCAAAGTTTCTTCTATCAAGGATTTGTTATCAGCATCATTTAGATTCTTATTAATTAACTTTTTCGCTACCGATAGAGATAGNTTTACAACTTCCTGCTTAATATCANNGATCGCTTTATCTTTTTCTATCTGGATCTGCTTTTCAGTTTTTTTGATGATCTTTATTGCCTGTTCTTTTGCTTTTGCAATAGTATCTTCTTTCACTTTTTCTGCAGCTGCTTTACCATTTGCTAAAATAGTTTGAGCTTCAGCGCGAGCTTTGGTCATAATTGCTTCAGACTCTTCGTTAAGATGCTCCAATTCTGCTTTCGCTTTTTCTGCATCATNAAGAGAATCTCGAATCATTTCTTCTCTCTCTTGTANCATTTTCATCAGCGGTTTCCAGGCAAATTTTGCTAAAACAAAAAACAACACCATAAAAGTGATGATAGTCCATACAAATAGGCCCGGATCGAGTTGAACTAATGGGTTCATTTATTTTCTCTCAAACTCGTGTTCTGTTTAAATGAATTTTATTTACTAAAGAATCAACATCAGGAAAGTGAAAACCTCAGCCAAAATTGCTACCCCTTCAAGAAGGAATAGAGGCAGGTTTACAGCACCTGAAATTTTATCTGAAGCTTCGGGCTGACGGGCAATACCTTCTGCTGCTGCTGCAGCTAATTTCCCAATACCCAATCCAGCACCAATAGTAATCAAGCCAAAACCAATTGGCATAAATGCAGTAGCTTCCATTGTATTATTACCTCTTTATTGTTTTAATGGTGAACATTAATTGCCATACCCACAAATACGGCAGTGAGCAGTGTAAACACATACGCCTGCACCATGACAACAATGATCTCTAATCCTGAAATAGCAGCAGCCAACGGAACAGATATAAATGCCACACCTATACCGGCTGCAACTGAATGAAACATTTCGGCGAAAATCGCCATCAATGATAAAAGGGCCAGCAGTGCAATATGACCNCCGGTCATATTGGCAGCCAAGCGCATGGTCAATGCAAAAGGCTTTACCAATAGTCCCATTAATTCAATGGGAATTAAAATTATATAAATAGGCCAAGCTAATCCATGAGGAACCAAGTTTTTCCAATGTTGGATAAATCCATGAGCTTTTGTACCAGCTATAATTATTGTAAAAAAAGTGATGGTGGCCAAAGCTGCAGTTACATTAAANTTCCCGGTTGCTGTTACACCACCATGAAGCAAGTTATTGATAAAATTATGATTATCACTGGCAGGTACTTCCATAACAAATCGGTTAAATACCCCNAATAAATCAAAAATTGGAATCATGCCAATACCATTGGCAAATAATATGAAAAAGAAAAAAGTTAGAATGAGTGGTGTCCAAGTATTAACCCATTTTGGCCCAACATTAGGCGAAACTATTGAGTCACGAATAAATTGCACAATTGATTCAATTGCATTGGCTAATCCGCTTGGCGCAGTATTTTTTCCTCTTANGTATTTTTGAATGGGAATGATGACAGTGATCGAAACTAAAGNAGCTACAACCCAAAGCATAAATACGTGCTTCGTCACAGATAAATCAATCCCATAAATATGGGGAANGTGAATAAGGGGATGGTCTAGCGAACTGTTAGACACATGGTGTATAATGTTATCACCCACCTGATCCATCACACTGGANCCGTGAGNTTGCTCACCGCCTACTATCATTATTTNGTACTAAATTTTCTAAGATTTAAAAAGTGATTTTAAAACGATCGCTTCTAGCGTGTGAAACGCTAAAAAAGAGCCCAAAAAGCTAATCACAAATGGCANTGGAGTAAAAGAATAAAAGTAAATTATTGAAGATAAATAAACAGCAAACAATACCATTTTTCCTAAAAACCCGCCCATAAGAACTTTTGTCGTTAATTGGGGATCTTTAATTTTNGCTTTGAAAACTAAANATAGTTCTGTCACTNCCACTATCCATGGAAGAAAAATACCCCAGAATATTTCTATGAAGTACTCCGGGTGAATCCCNGCAGCAAAGCCATAAATACCAATCGCAATCAATGTCAAAAATAGAATGAATCTCATTTTTTAAATACTGATTTTGCTAATTGGTANAACCCGATCAGGAGGCCTAATCCCAATCCAATTAATATATANAATGGAGATGAATGAAAAAATTGATCAAGTAAAAAACCAATGCTTCCTAATAATAATACCGATCCTAATAAAGTATAAGATGCNGCTGCTGCAGGCCCAGCTTGACGGGCAAATCGTTGAAATTGGTTAAGNGATTTTCCTAAAAAATTTTCGCGATCATCAATCATAATGATCGGATGTTAACTCCTGTGTTGGTGGTTCAGCTTCATGCTCTGCTTCTGGAGCAGGTTCATTACCCGTCAATACACAGTGCCCTTGAAATTGGGCCCCTTCTTCTACCACTAAAGTCCGNTAAACCAAATCGCCTTTAAGGTTAGACTCNGAACCTAATACGGCACGATTNTCTACACGAATATTTCCATCTACTATGCCACCAATTTGAGAATCACTAGCCTGNACATTTCCGTGAACCTCTCCACCACGAGCAATACGTACTGGACCTTCTGAAGTNACATCACCATAAACNTTTCCATAAATAGCNACACCATCTTGACAGGTTATATTCCCTTGAATCACAGCATCAACACCGATCATNGTATGTACATCTTTATTATCTTTCTTAGCCATGTTTATCTACACTCATATTTGATTGATTTAGGGTTGGAAAATACAACAAAGGATCAACAGCTTCCCCTTCTTTCCATATTTCGAAATGGAGGTGAGGACCTGAACTTTCTCCGGTGTTACCTGATTTTGCAATTTCATCACCACCCATCACTTGCTGATAGGGATTTACNAAAATAGNTGTATTATGCCCGTAGTAGGTAAAATATTCATTACCATGGTAGATAACCACTAAATTTCCCAACTCNGTTGTATGCCCGGCAAAAACAACTTGACCCGAAGCAGACGCAGATACNGNACTGCCTATTGGAACTGCGATATCAATTCCAAAATGCTTACGTGAATCATTTTCNTGGTTATNNATCATTTCTTGAGTAACAATACCATCTACTGGNAGTAAAGANGGTATAAAAGTCATACTGTCCAATANNGTTGACGNACTATTTGATTGATCAACCAGTTTATCNCCTAANNCTTTACTCTCTCCAAGGTTGGTGCCTAATGCTTTTTGTAACATGCGTTCTACTTCTTTCAGNCGCTCTAGATCCCTGTACAATGTCAAAACTTTTGAACGCTCTCCTATCAACNAATCGTATTCTATCTTCATACGTTGCTGATCCAATGCTTTTGGGNTCATATAAACTAGACAAAGCACCATAGTCGTAAGAACAGTGATTGTAGTAAAAAGTATAAAAATTGTTCCTGTACGAGAGATAGAAAATCGCCTGTTCTTTCCATCATTATTTGGAACAACGAGAAAAGTA
>PAIR01000067.1 GCA_002704905.1 Fidelibacterota bacterium | reverse complement strand
GTGACACCAATATATAGTCCTAAATCAAGATAAGATTCCATTTGTTCCTTACTTCCCGTGAAGCAGTGAGCAACTCCTTTCAGTTCTTTTGGACCATAGTCTTTAATCATGTCAAGGAAATCATCATGTCCATCTCTTTGATGTAAGAATAGAGGGATATCTACCTTATGGGCTAGTTCTAAATGACCCTTGAAGATTTTTCTTTGTTCTTCTTTCGATGAAAAATTTCTAAAATAATCTAAGCCACATTCACCTATAGCAACAACTTCATCATTGTTTAATATTGCCATTAGATCATCTTTGAAGTTCTCGGATGCATTGCTGGCATTGTGTGGATGTATTCCTGCAGTCGCCCAAATCTTACCCTTGTAAGATCTCGCTAATTCAATGGATTTAAGGCTTTCATTAATAGAACTAGATGTCACGATAATCTGCTCTATTCCATTTTTAAATGAGTCCTTGATTACCATATCTCTATCCTGATCAAAACTTTGATCAGTTAGATTAGCGCCTATATCTATGAATGAATCTTCCATAAAATGATTTTTCAGTAAGTTTCTAAAGGATATTGTTACAATACATTTTTAGAAATAATACATTGATGAAGCCTTTTCTAACAAAAATAATTCCAATTTTTCTTCTGATGACTTTTTTGCCATCAGTGAACGCCAATGATCACCAGAATGAAATTGTGACCACTGCCTTGGAATATTATTTAATTGAGAATCAAGATGCACTCATTGCTAAACATCAAGAGCTTAGCAATCTTTTAAAAGAGCAGGACCAAAAACAACTTCAATTGGAGATTATGTTTCATGAATTTTTAATTGCTGATATGTCTTCAAAAAAAATTAAGAAAAAATACAGTCAGCTATGCACCGAGAGCACAGAGAGTATTTTAGATGAAGGTGAAATTGAGTCTGAATTATACGCCATACTCTCTGCTTGTTTTGGTCTTAGTGCAGAAGCTAATCTATTTAGAGCTGCCTCTCACGGGACTAAGTCAGGAAAGATGATTGAGAAAGCGCTCGAGCTTGATTCCAATAATTCCTTTAACAATATGGTAAAAGGTATTGGTGATTACACCAGACCAGCTTTTGCAGGCGGAAACAAATCCAGAGCTATTACCTACCTTAAGAAAGCCATTGATTTAGCTAAAAGTAATAATGATAGACAATCGTCCTTGCTTACAGCTATTGCCTCTTTTCATCTTGCTAATATCGCTTTTCAACAGAGAGAATTTGATACTTCTTCAAAGTATCTTGATAGATCCCTAGAGATAGCACCTACCTATAAGAAGGCGAAGAACTTAAAAGCTAAATTAAGCCGAAACTAGACCTCTGATTACATACTGGAGGATGCCACCGTGCTGGAAATATTCCCATTCCTTAGGTGTGTCAATTCTTACAGTTACCTCAAAGCTATGAGATTTATTATCTTTGTTTGAAATGATGACATTAGCTGTCTTATCACCCGGCTTGATATCTTCTACACTGAATAATTCAAAACCATTGATTGAAAGAGATTCAGCATTTACATTTGGCATGAACTCTAGGGGCAGAACACCCATCCCAATAAGATTTGATCTATGGATTCTTTCATAAGATTCTGCAATAACTGCTTTAACACCTAACAGTGATACACCTTTAGCAGCCCAGTCTCTTGAAGATCCAGTCCCGTATTCTTTACCCGCAATGACAATTAAATCCGTGTTAGATTTTTGGAACTGTTGAGCAGCTTCAAATATCGAAATAGGTTCCTGATCATCTTCCATTTTAGTCCATCCGCCTTCGGTTCCAGGTGCTAGCTTATTTCTCAGTCTGATATTAGCAAAAGTTCCTCTCATCATAACTTCATGGTTGCCTCGCCTTGATCCGTATGAATTAAAACTCTTTCTCTCGACACCTCTTTCCAAAAGATACTGACCAGCAGGAGATTTAGGGTCTATGTTACCGGCAGGCGATATATGGTCTGTAGTAACTGAATCGCCAAGGAGAGCTAGTACTCTGGCGCTGCTTATCTTATTCATCTTTGGTAAATCTAAAGTCATAGAATTAAAATAAGGTGGTTTTTTTATGTAGGTTGAATCGTTGTCCCATTCATATATTTCACCCGTTGGAATTTCAAGTTGCTGCCAGACTGAGTCACCTTTAAGTAAATCCTCATAGGCTTTTCTAAACATCTCAGGGTTTATGGTTGAAGCGATAAGATTGTCAATTTCCTGTTTGCTTGGCCATATATCTTTTAAATATATTTCTTCCCCATCGTCAGAAATACCCAAGGGTTCTTTTTCTAAATTAATCAGCATTGATCCTGCAATAGCATAGGCAACAACAAGAGGTGGTGATGCTAAGAAGTTATGTTTAATTAAAGGATGTATCCTGCCTTCAAAATTACGATTACCAGATAAAACTGATGACGTGAAAAGTTGTTTTTCATTAACAGCTTTAGCTATATCCGGATTTAATGGCCCTGAATTTCCTATACAAGTGGTACATCCATAACCAACAATGTTAAAGCCCATATTCTCTAGGTCTTCGAGTAATCCAGTTTCTTCTAGGTATTTTGTAACTACTTTTGATCCTGGTGCAAGACTTGTTTTAACCCAGGGTCTAGATTGAAGGCCTCTAGATCTTGCATTTCTAGCCACAAGACCTGCAGCAATCATAACTGCTGGATTTGAGGTGTTGGTGCAGCTGGTTATTGCAGCAATTAGTACTGATCCGTTTGATATTTCATCAATAGAGTTATCAGCCCCATTAATTTCTTGTTTAACTACTTCTGGGACCTGATTCAGGTTAATCCTGTCTTGAGGTCGTTTAGGTCCTGATAAGCAGGGTTCTACTGCGCTTAAATCTAAATCTATAACATCGGTGTAATTAGGTTCTTGTCCGTCTTTCCGCCAAAGGCTTTGAGCTTTCGAGTATTTTTCCACTAGCTCTACATGTGATGCAGATCTACCGGATAATTTAAGATATCTTATGGTTTCTTCGTCTATTGGGAAAATCGCACAAGTGCTCCCAAATTCAGGCGCCATGTTACTTAAGGTTGCCCGGTCAGCGACTGGTAAATTTTTCAAACCGTCACCAAAAAACTCAACAAATTTGCCGACAACACCGTAATTTCTCGTAATTTCTGTAACCGTTAATACAAGATCTGTCGCAGTCACGCCTTCTCTAAGTTGGCCTGAAACTTTGATACCAATAACATCAGGCAGAAGCATAGTAATTGGTTGTCCTAGCATGGCTGCTTCAGCTTCAATTCCACCGACACCCCATCCAAGGCAACCAATACCATTGATCATTGTTGTATGAGAATCCGTCCCAACTAACGTATCTGGGTAGGCTAAAAGATTGTCATCACTTTCTTTCGAAAAAATTACTCTACCTAAATATTCCACATTAACCTGATGAACGATACCTGTGTTTGGAGGTACAACTTGGAAGTTCGAGAAAGCTTCCTGCCCCCATCTTAAAAATTTATAACGTTCTTGATTTCTTTCAAACTCGACTTTGTTATTTTTTTCCAGAGCATCGTTAGATCCAAAGTGATCAACTTGCACAGAATGGTCAATGACGAGTTCAGCAGGCGATAATGGGTTGATTTGAGTCGCATCACCTTTCATTTCTGCAACTGCGTCTCTCATAGCTGCTAAATCAACTACTGCAGGAACACCAGTAAAGTCTTGTAAAATAACTCGACTGGGAGTAAATGATATTTCTGTATTATTGCCTGATTTGGCATCCCAATTAAGTATTGTTTGAATATCTTGTTCTCGTGAAGGGTCTTCCTGGCTATGTCGAACTGCATTCTCTAAAAGAATTTTATGTGAGAAAGGGATGCTATCTATAGATGAAGCACCCAATGCATTCAGATCAAAATATTGATACTCCTTAGAATCTATTTTTAATGGTTTAATGTGTTTTGACATTAGATATCCTTAATCCGAGCTAGATTGTATACGAATCTTCAGTTTTTGTCTTCTTTAGGCATGGCCATAATCTTACCACCACCTAAACATTTTTCATCTTCATATAGGACAACATATTGACCCTCTGTTACAGCCCACTGGCTATCTTTAAATTCGATCATTAGACCATTTCCAGAAGTCTGTATAGAGCATCTAGCATCATTTTGACGGTATCTATTTTTTGCTTCACAATGTATTTTTTTCCCGTTTAATAAGCGAGTAGGGATCTTTGAGTCCAACCAGTTTAGAGATATAGCAAAGAGTTTTTTAGACCATAATCTTGGGTGATTATGACCTTGAACAACCATTAGTTCATTAGTTTTTATATCTTTTGCAGCAACATACCATGGTTCCCCAGAATTATTTTTTAGACCACCTATGCCAATGTCTTTTCTTTGTCCTATCGTAAAATACATTAAGCCATCATGCCTTCCTATGACTTCCCCTTGTTCATCAACTATATTTCCTGGCTCTGGAGGAAGAAAATTTTGTATAAAGCTTTTAAACGGTCTCTCGCCTATAAAACAAATGCCCGTACTGTCGGCTTTATTGTGATTTGGTAAACCCTTTCTATAGGCATAGTCTCTTACTTCAGATTTGATCATATTTCCCACTGGAAATATAACTTTTGAAAGAATAGCTGGGTTAATGGCATGCAAGAAGTAAGTTTGATCTTTGTTTGTATCGGTTCCTTTGTGCAGTTCATAGTCATGTTCTGTTTTAACCACTTTAGCATAGTGTCCAGTGGCAATTTTTTCTCCTCCCAAACGAAAAGCATACTCGGCAAATCGATCAAACTTGATCATACGATTGCATAAAATATCTGGATTAGGGGTAAGTCCAGAATTTAATTCCTCTAAAGCTCTATCAAAAACTTCTTTTCTATATTCTTTGGAAAAGTTCACATGATGCATAGTAATACCTAGTTCCTTACACGCTTCTCTTGCGTCTTGTTGATCTTGTGCTGCAGTACAATAAGGCTCTTCATCATTCCAATTGGTCATATGTAAACCTTCAACTTCAAATCCTTGTTCTAGAAGTAGTGAAGCAGTTACGGCAGAATCAACGCCACCAGACATGCCAACTATAATTAATTTTTTTTTATTCATAAGAGTCTGAATAGACAGAGACAGGGGTTAGATTTCTTTGGCTAATTTTGAAGCAAGTCCACTATAGTTTTGAGGTGATAGTTCTTTTAGTTCGTTTTTCACAGATTCATCAATCTTTAGAGAATCAATGAATGAAATCAATTTATCCTTATCTAAAGCCTTGCCTCGAGTTAGTTCTTTTAAATGTTCATAGGCATCTTCAATTTGTTCACGTCTTAGTATGGTTTGAATGGCTTCCGCTAGAATTTCAAGGTTTGACTCTAAATCATTATTGATAACTTCTTTATTAATCTTAATTTTACCAAGCCCTTTCATTAGAGATTGATTAGCAATGGTCATATAGGCATATGCAGATCCTATGTTTCTTAGTGCGGTTGAATCGCTAAGATCCCTTTGAAGTCTAGATATAACTAATTTAGAAGCAAGGTGATCTAAAATTGAGTTTGCAAGACCAATATTGCCCTCAGCATTTTCAAAATCTATAGGATTAACTTTATGTGGCATAGTCGAAGATCCTACTTCTGATGATTTTATAGTTTGATGAAAGTAACCCAAAGAAATATACATCCAAATATCTTTGCTCAGATCTAAACAAATATTATTGATTCTAATCAAAGAATGAAACAGTTCTGCCATCCAGTCATGCGGTTCAATTTGAGTTGTATAGGGGTTGTTAGTGAGTTCTATGCTTTTGATAAATTTTTCACTTAAATCAGTCCAGTTAATATCAGGATAAGCAATTTTATGAGCATTAAAATTCCCAACAGCACCGTTCATTTTTGCCCGATATTCAATAGCTTCCAGTGTTTTTATTTGTTGATTGAGACGATACACAAAATTTGCAAATTCTTTACCCATGGTTGTAGGAGTGGCAGCTTGCCCATGTGTTCGAGATAACATGGTATCNCCTGCCCAATCATGTGACTGTGTTCTTAAAGTATCTATAAGGAGATTTAATTCCTTGACCTGTAATNTTGTTGCATCTTTAAGCATCAGTGCATAGGAGATATTATTTATATCTTCTGATGTGCATGCAAAATGGATAAATGGAATTAAATCGTTACCATCTGGCAGAGCTCTAATTTTTTCTTGGAGAAAATATTCTACTGCTTTAACGTCATGATTTGTTTCTTTTTCAATAGCCTTAATTCTTTTGGCATCTTCAATAGAAAACTGAGGGATAAAATCTTCCAGAAGATTCTTTAGATCTTCAGACAATCTCGGGACTTGATTTAGATCTTTATTTTCGGATAGAAAAATTAACCATTTTATTTCAGTTAAGACACGGTAGCGCATGAGTGCTGACTCACTAAAGTATTGCCTTAAGTGAGTGCTNTTCTCCAAATATCTGCCATCAAGTGGAGAAATGGCTTGTAGCTGATCTTCATTCATTTCAACCACCTCTATCATCAAAATTGAATGATACACGAAAGTTTCTTCTGTGACTGCTATTCTCTATGTATTATGATATGAATAAGGAGTTAATTTTGTCAGATAAGGAATACAGAATAGAAAAAGATAGCATGGGAGAGCTCAAAGTTCCTGCCGATAGTCATTGGGGTTCGCAGACACAAAGGGCTATTGAGAATTTTCAAATCAGTCAGATAAAAATGCCGTCAGGTCTTATTAGGTCTTTGGCTTTATTGAAATGGGCATTATCTTCAGCAAATGCAAAATTAGGTACTTTAACTAAGGATAAAGCAGATGCCATAGGTAGGGTTGCACTAGAAATAGCTGATGGAGAATATGCTGATCAGTTTCCAGTTGATGTTTTTCAAACTGGTTCTGGAACTAGCACTAACATGAATATGAATGAAGTAATTGCTCATTTATCTTCCTCAGATAAGCTCGATATTCATCCCAACGATGACGTCAATCTAGGACAAAGCAGTAANGACATTATTCCTTCAACGATCAATGTTGCGTCTACTTTATTGATTAATACAGATTTACTTCCTGCTTTGGAACATTTACATACAATCATGGATGAGAAAGCAGCTACTCTTAATGATGTTGTTAAAACTGGCCGGACACATTTGATGGATGCGATGCCTGTAACCTTTGGACAGGAAATTAGTGCNTGGTCTGCACAAATCAAGGATATAAAGAAACAGCTGGNAATTCTGCAAGTAGATATCCAACAATTAGCAGTTGGGGGAACAGCGGTTGGAAGTGGGGTTAATGCTCATCCTGACTTAAGTCCAATCACTTGCAAATTTATGAATGAAAAAACTGGTATGAATTTTCAACCAGCCTCGAANACATTTAGATCGATTAGCTCTCAAGATATTTCTCTTGANCTTTCATCTAAAACAAAAACTTTGGCAGTAATTTTAACAAAGATTGCAAACGATCTAAGATGGATGAATAGTGGTCCTTTAGGTGGTTTAGGTGANATTCAATTACCAGCACTCCAACCTGGTAGTAGCATCATGCCAGGNAAGATAAATCCCGTAATACCTGAATCAGTATCAATGGTAGCTGCACAGGTAATTGGTAATGACACGACGATAACTATGGCTGCTCAATCTGGAAATTTCCAATTGAATGTAATGCTGCCTCTTATTGGATTTAATTTAATTCAATCAATTTCAATATTAAGTAATGCTTGCAATGCCCTTGCTGATAAAGCTATCAAAGATTTTACAGTGAATTATGAAAACATCGAGTCTGTTCTCAATCGCAATCCAATTCTAGCAACAGCTCTTAATGAGAGTATTGGTTATGAGACAGGTGCAAAAATTGTAAAGAAAGCTTATAAAGAAAAGCGGTCAATCATTGACGTCGCATCTGAATTAACCGACCTTGATAAAGCAACATTAAAAGATGTTTTAGATCCTTTAAAATTAACTCAAAATAAACAATAAGACCCCTCTTTTTTATGTTGAATAAAATAAGAGAGAGTTATTACGGCACTCAACCCTCCAATGATCCAGTATTAGAGGTAATGAATCGATTGCCAGAGCATATCGTCAAAGATTATTTGCAAAAAATAAATCTAAAGCACGCTGGAGTTTTATTAGGTCTGCAGCAGTCTGCCTCAGGCATAAATATTATCTTGACGAAAAGGACAACTAAATTGAAGAATCATGCAGGTGAAATTAGTTTCCCTGGTGGCTCTTATGATGGTTTTCAAGATAAGAACATAATTGAAACTGCTATAAGAGAAGCTAATGAAGAGATTGGTTTAGCTCAGACCTCATCTGAAATTATTGGCTTTGTTCCACCACAAATTAGTTTAGGAACTGGTTTTATTGTCACTCCTGTAATTGCTTTCGTAGAAGATGATTTTTCTCCTGTTCCAAATCCGGATGAAGTAGAAGAAATATTTCAAGTGCCTCTGGACTTTCTTATGGATCAAGTAAATCTTGAGCACCAACATAAGGTTTTTGATGAGATTAAATGGTCTGTCTACAGCTACAGTTATGAGCAATATTATATTTGGGGTCTAACCGCACAAATCATTAGAAAATTTTGTAACTTAATTAACCGATAGGAGAATGTTTTGGAAAAATTACATCAAATTACATCACAACTTAGGGACCCTGAAAAAGGATGTCCTTGGGACAGGGAGCAAACATTTGAGTCAATTGCTCACTGTGCTATAGAAGAAGCTTATGAAGTTGTTGAGGCCATTGAAAATAAGGATTATGAAGCTTTCAAAA
>PAIR01000066.1 GCA_002704905.1 Fidelibacterota bacterium | reverse complement strand
AGCTTACATGCAGATAACACCGCCTTTCCTGAACTCAATGAGACCTTTCGTTCTGCTGAAATGCCGCCATACATGACACCGATCTTCATGGTGCGTCCCCTAATATGTTTTGAGCACCTTCCAATAAATTCTTAACAATAAATGTTGGATACCGATCACTAAACTTGGCTTGACTGGCCTTGCCTTTTCCGGTTAATACTAACATGGTTTCCATACCTGAATTTATGCCTGCCTCTATATCAGAAACAGCATCCCCAATCATGATACATTTAGTTAGATTAATACCATGATTATGGGCTGCTTGTTGAAACATACCAATACCCGGCTTGCGATTTTCAGTCGCATCATCGGGATGATCTGGACAATAATAAATGCCTAAAAGATCCAAACCATTTTCATAAAACTGATTNAGTATATATTGGTGAATTTCACTTAAAGCATCTGTATCCACTATCCCNCTAGCNATCCCCGATTGATTGGTAATNATACAAAATCGGTTTCCTGCATCTCCCAATTGCTTTAAGGCANGTANNGTAAAATCAAAAAAATCATATTGCTCCAGACTNTTGATNTAACCGGGGTCAAAATTCAGNGTNCCGTCCCTNTCCAGAAAAATGGTGTCATATTTATTCATTCTGNAATAGACTTCTGTGAAATATCTTTAATATGCACCGAACTACGAAGAAAATAGATAAATCCTATTATTATCAATGGAACGAATCCAACTGCATGGAGCATGACAGCAAAAACTTGAGACTCTAACCGGCCCACTGAAAAATATGAGGTTAATACATACACGGAAACTGCGTGGTGGGTACCCACTCCTCCAGGTGCTGCAGGGATTGCAATTGCCAAAGATGTAGTTATAAGTATTACACCAACATCCACCCAATTTAAATCAATTCCAGTCGCTAAGATCACACAGTAAGTAATATAGTAATAAATCACCCACAAAAACATTGTGTGTAAGATAATTTTCCCCACATGCCTCGTGGTTTTTATAGCTGTAAGCCCATTCACCAAATTATTAAATATTATCAGTATATAATTGACCAATGGTTTTTGGCTTATTGGCCACAGTTTTATCCGTTCGAATAAATGAGATTGTGCCCGACCAAGATTTAATATAAATCCAAATCCAATAATGGTGATAATAACAATACTAATCATTATATTTCTCCCACCTGCTTCAAATGGGTAAAACCATCCAAAAATCAAAATCATTCCAACTAGACCAAGCATATCTAAAGTACGTTCTAGTAGCACAGTCCCAAATGCAACGGAAGTTTCAATATTTTTTTTAGATGAAATGGAATAAGCCCGCAATAACTCACCAAGTCTAAATGGCAAAACCGCATTACCAAAATAGCCGATCATTGTAGAACCAAACAAAGCATGAAAACGAATAGATTCAATTGGTTCTAGGATTAATTTCCACCGTACCGATCGAACTGCAATGGAAAAGATAATGAACAATGTTGCCAAAGATATCCAAACCAAGTTTACTGCTTTGAGATAAATCCATAATTCATGGATATCCACCTGTCCAAATGCATAATAAAGACCCACTCCACTTATCAGGACACTAAGAATTAATTTTATCCACTTATTCACGAAGGTCAATCACCTCTGCATTTAATGGGTTGAATGCATTATACAATTTCAAATCTCCTTTATGATAGCCAGTCACCAATATCAACATTGATTGATCTTTACCATAAATTACTTTGACCTCTATCGGCTGACCACTTTTCTTTATTTTGATATGGCCGCTATAACCCATATCTAATACGTTAAAATTCATAGATATATCCTTCTTACCTTCAATTGGTCTATCAAATGTCACATCCTTAAAATCTCCAGTGAGTAGATGAAAAATATTTATATCTCCTTCAATCAACTGGTCAATAATGAGTTGATTGGCTACTTTGTTCCAAGTCTGTATTGTATCCTCTAATACAAAAATAGTTTCAGTAGGTAAATCCATGATATAATGTTTTTTCTTAAGAATTTCAATTACTGCTGCTTCAACTGAACTTGATGTAAATTGCTTTTGTTGAATACTTACAGAAATTGATACGCCATTTGAGTCAATCATTGCATCAATGAATTTTTGAGGCCATTGGTTGGATTGAGAAACACTTACTGCGATAAACAGGACGTTAAAGATCAAGGGCCGAATCATGAATTATTAATCGAGGGTATTTAAATAGGATTCATCGACAAGTACTTCGCGGGCTTTACTTCCCGTAAATGCACCCACTACACCCACTTGTTCCATTTCATCGATCAAGCGTGCCGCACGTGAATATCCCACTTTTAATCTTCTTTGGATTAATGAAATTGACCCTTGTTGGTGCATAACAACTAGTTTTACAGCTTCATCAAAAAGCTCATCAAATCCAGAACTATCTCCGCCATCTACTAATCCACCTGCACCCATTGTTTCTCTTGGACTAGCTATAATTAACTCTTCAGCTTTAGACTGCTTAGTAACATGACCCATAAGTGATTCAATTTCTTCTAAACTAAGAAAAGCATTATGAAGACGTGATGGCTCAGATGAACCATGTCCAAGATATAGAAGATCACCTTTTCCAATAAGTTTTTCAGCACCTGATGTATCTAATATAGTTCGAGAGTCAATTTTTGTTGCTACCTGAAAAGCAATTCTTGAAGGGAAATTGGCTTTTATTACACCTGTAATAACATCGACAGATGGTCGCTGTGTAGCAACTACCAGATGAATTCCAACAGCTCGAGCTAACTGAGCTAGTCTGGCAATAGGAGCTTCAACTTCCTT
Organism: Fidelibacterota bacterium; assembly: GCA_002704905.1. Lineage (GTDB taxonomy): Bacteria > Fidelibacterota > Marinisomatia > Marinisomatales > TCS55 > TCS55. The sequence goes on along the minus strand of PAIR01000066.1, from coordinate 9,393 downwards.
AGAATTTAACATCATTAAATCAGCTAACTCATCAATAAGGACTACAATAAATGGCATCACCTCCTCGTCACTTTCTACCCTTTTTTTATTATACTCACCAATATTCCGGACGACTGCATCGGCTAAAACATCATATCTACGCCCCATCTCTTTTTCAACTGCCCGTAAAGCCAACACTGCATTCTCAGGTGTAGTTACTATTGGCTCATCAATGTCTTCAATTTTTAATAAGTGATAATCAGCAAGTTCTCTATAAACAGCCATTTCAACTTTTTTAGGATCAATAATTACAAACTTTACCTCATCTGGAGTAGCGCTGTAAAGAATACTTGCTAAAATTGTATTCATGCAAACAGACTTTCCTGAGCCTGTAGTTCCTGCAATTAAAAGATGTGGCATTTTTGACAGATCAAGAGTAGCAATCTCACCTGATGTTGTTTTACCAACGGCAATTGCTAATTTTGATTCAGCCGAAGCAAATTTTTCCGAATTAATTATAGATTTAAAATATACCATATCGGGATTGAGGTTAGGTATTTCAATTCCTACAGAAGATTTTCCAGGTATAGGTGCAATTACTCTAACGCGACTCGCTTCCATTACTCGAGCTAAGTCATCTGACAAAGCTACAAATTTATTAACACGAACACCTTCTGCAGGTTCCACCTCAAACAAAGTAATTACTGGGCCAGGGCTTACATTAACAACTTTACCCATAACTCCAAATGTTTCCAATGACTGTTGGAGAAAATTAGCTCTTTCAACTAATTCATCTCTACTCATACCAGCATTTTCAATATTTACAGGATTAGTCAATAATTCTGCTGATGGTAACAAATATTCTTTTTTAGGTGTTTTATCTTGAGTTTCATCATAGTTGACTTCTTTCTCTACAATTTCTTCATCTACTTTTATATTTTCATTATTTTCGCTTTCTGATAAAATTCTTTCAACTTCTCCATTAGTTTCATCTGAAATAGTGTCCATTGGAATCTCTTCAAAAGGCTCTTCTTCAATAGGTGTTTCTTTAGAGTTAAAATCTTTTTCAACTACTTCACCTAATTCAATATCATTTAAAGAATCACTCTCAACAGTTTCTTGCNAATCTAATTCCTCACNTAATTCAGATATATTTTCATCAACTTTTCTTTGTTGATCTATTTTAGAGATCAAATTTTGAGTGTGAAGGCGTTTTTCATTTTCCACCTGTTTTTGTTCAGTAACTAGATTTTTNTCAACCTGTTTCTGCTTGAATTGATCGATCAAGCCCTTTATGGGAGTATAAAAACTGAAGCCGAAATATCCTCTAAATAAGACNAACCAAAGAGCCAAAAGAANNATNANCATCCCAATNCCACCCAAGAAATCANAAAACATCCCNGCGATAAGACCCCCAATCATGCCGCTNAAATGATATGTGGTATTTTCAATTCCATAGCGAAAAATNTGCGCNCCACCAACAGTGATTGACGATAAAACAACGACTCCCACTAAATAGCCGGATAACCGACTAATGGCTTCAAATTCTTTATGGGTGAAAAACCAAATACCCCACGTGATGGCAATCAAGGGTAAAATAAAAGAACTATATCCGAATGTTAATTTGATAAAGAAATAGGCGATCCAAACGCCAAGGATTCCCATTGGATTTTCTACGCGTACGTTTGGCGAAATCCCCGGATCCTCACTGGGATTATATCCAATTAAACTCACAATAATGAGTAAAGATACGGCCACAGCCAGAATACCTAGAATTTCAAGTCGTCTCTCTTTCATGAAAATAATTTTCCGTTGGACTCCATCATAGTTTCATACCAATTCACAAATCGATAAATCCCGTCTTCGATACTGATCTTCGGCATATAATCTAAGCGTGATTTTGCACGGGAAACATCTGCAAATGTTTGCTGTACATCCCCGGTAGGAAGCTTTTGGTGATCCAACTTGGGTTCAATGCTCAATCGCTTTCCAATGACATGAACCAATTCATCCAGTTTCACCGGTTCAGAATTCCCTAAATTATAAATGGCAAATTGATCTTCAGAAGAGAGGGCTCCCATTATTCCATCTATAATATCATCAATGTAAGTATAATCACGGGAGGTAGATCCATCTCCAAAAAATGGAATAGCTTGACCTTTTTTTAACAAGCGCGTGAATTTATGGATCGCCATCTCTGGGCGCTGGCGTGGTCCATAAACTGTGAAAAATCGCATACATGATATGGGAATACCGCTTAAATGATGGTAAGTATAACACATCACTTCGCCCATCTTTTTCGTTGCACCATATTGGGAGATCTGAAAATCAACATTATCATCTTCAGAAAAGGGCGTTTTATTATTGTTACCATAGACAGAAGAAGAGGATGCAAAAATAAATTTTTTAACAAATGATCCCGTCATTGCTTCCAGAAGTATCTGTGTCCCATTGATATTTACATCCGTATATAATTTAGGATTCTCAATTGAAGGCCGTACACCGGCCATGGCCGCCAAATGAACAACAATCTCAATTTCATAATCATCAAATAAAGAATTCACTGTTTCAGCATCTCGAATATCACCTTTAATGAATTCATAATTGGGGTAATCCAAATGGCTTGATTGGTTCAATACCTTGATCTGAGGGTCATAATAATCATTCAGATTATCTAGGCAGATAACCTGTTGACCATCTGCTAATAACCGATCTATTAAATGGGATCCAATAAAGCCAGCCCCGCCGGTTACAAGAATATTTTTCACTAATGATTTTTTCATAATGTTAAACTTTAACGGTTTACAGTACCCTTTTTATAAAAAGGTGAATCAACCACAATACAATGGAGGATTTTATTGCGAATAGACATCCCAAGTTTTGTACCCACCTTGGCATACTGTATTGACACATAAGCGATCCCTATACCTTGTTTCAAAGAAGGCGACTGAGTTCCACTGGTGACCTCGCCGATCGCTTTTCCATTAATGATAATAATATATCCTTTCCTAGGAATGCCCCGGTCAATCATTTTAATGCAAACCAATAGTCTAGGTAATTTTTGTTTGGCAGATGCCAAAGCATCTTTACCAATAAATTCCATTTTATCCAATTTGGTAATCCACCCCAATCCTGCTTCAATAGGATTAGTTGTCTCATCAATATCATTACCATAGAGAGCATATTTCATTTCCATTCGAAGAGTATCGCGGCAACCTAGACCCGCGAGCTCAACCCCATCTCCTCCTGTTGAAACTATCGCATCCCAAATTTTTACAATATTTTCATGGTGCGCATAAATCTCAAAACCCAATTCACCTGTATATCCTGTTCGTGCAATTGTAGCTGGACTTCCATCAATTTTTCCTATGCTAAACCAATAAAAATCAATCGTACCCAAATCAATATCTGAAATAGATTGGAGAATTTCCCTGGATTTGGGTCCCTGGAGTGATATTAAACCAGTCTGGTCACTCATATCCATGATATCTACATTCTCGGATTTGTGCATCATGAGCCACTCTAGGTCTTTTTCCATATTAGCACAGTTTACCACAAGCATGAAGTGATCCGGATAACGATAGATCAGCAAATCATCAATAATTCCTCCGTCTTCATAACACATGGCAGAATATTGGGCTTGCCACCGATGAATCGATTTAACATCATTGATAGTTACATGATCCAAAAATGCTTCAGCCCCATTTCCGGATACAATAAATTCGCCCATATGGCTTACATCAAAAATTCCAGCAGATTCACGAACCGCTAGATGCTCTTTCATAATACCCTTATACTGGATGGGCATATCATAAGTGGAGAAATCCACCATTTTTGCCCCTGAGGCCAAATGCTTATCGTGGAGAGGCGTTTGCTTCATTTGGATTCAAAATACGTTTTCAGTTTGACCATTCCTTCATTGATATCTTCAACAGTAATTCCAGAATAGGCAAATCGAATAAAGAATTCTCTCTCTCTTTCTTGAGGTCGCCCAAAATGATCTCGAGTGCAAAAAGAAACATTAGCATTTTCAAGGGCTCCCACTCGGAGTTGTTCAATCTTATCCAACCCCTTGCGTTGCATAATTTCAGTTACATTTGGAAAAAGATAAAAGGTAGATCTTGGAGTGGGGATGTTTATACATTTAATAGCATTCAAACCCGCCACTGCCGCATCACGTCGCTCACCAAGGGTAATTAATATTTTCTCAGGACCGGAAGCGTCACCTGTAAGAGCTTCTACCATAGCATCCTGTATAAAATGAGTGGTGCAAGATTCCGCATTCACGTTTAATTTGGAAATGTATCGAATCACCTGTTCCGGCCCAATTGCCCCCCCCACGCGCCATCCGGTCATTGCATATTTCTTTGAAAAGGTATAAAGGATCACCGTTCTTTCCTGCATTCCTGGAATAGATGCTATTGACCGAGATTCCCCTTCATAGATCATTTCATGATAGGCTTCATCTGCCAATACCCACAGGTCATTATCTATTGCTAACTGAGCGATCGCTTCCATCTCTTGCTGAGAAGATTCGGCTGAGATCGGATTTTGATAATTGTTATAAATGATCGCTTCAGTCTTATCAGTAATACAATCTTTTAGAAAATCTATATCAATATTAAATCCAGTATTAGTTTGAACATAACCATATGGTAATGCATTTCCACCTTGATATTCTATTTGGGATTCATAAATAGGGTATCCCGGGTTGGGATATAGCACTTCATCTCCTGGATTCATGATCGCAGCGATAAATTTACCGATGGTTGGCTTACCTCCAGGCTGAATCGATACATTATCGGGGCCATAGGTTAGGCCTCGCCTTGATCCCACATCGTTGGCTAGAGCCTCCCTAAGAGGCAATATGCCTTCGGATGGACAATATCCCGTCTTGCCATCACGAATGCCCTTCAGTGTTGCCTCAACGATATTTTCAGGTGTAGCGATGTTAATATCCCCCAAATGAAATGGATAGACCTTATGTCCTTTATCTGCCCACGCTTTTGCCTGAGCTGATACTGCAAAAGCTGTTTCCGTCCCCAACATGTTTAATTGTTCTGCGTACTGCATACTTTACTCCTCAAATCATTTTAGCTAACGCTTTTCGAATGATACTTTCCAATTCCTCGGGCATTTCTCCGTCACGCTCTAAATCGATTAATGTTTTATTTACTTGACCTGCTTTATATCCCAGTGATTTGAGAGCAGTGGCAGCATCTTTCACCACACTTGAATCCCCATCCTCCGTGAATCCAAGTTCATTTTTTCCATCCAAATCATTTGAAAATTTTTCCTTCAATTCTACAATGATCCTCTTGGCCGTCTTGGCACCAATCCCCGGAATTACAGTTAGGGACTTTACATCACCTGCGATGATCTGGCTTTTAAATTCGTCCGGGTTTGTACCAGATAATATATTCATGGCTGATCGTGGTCCAATCCCACTGATAGTATTCAAATTCATAAATAATGATCGTTCACTATTATCCTTAAATCCATAAAGGTCAAGAATATCTTCTTTAACATGAAGGTAGGTCAGTAGATCAACCTGTTCTCCTTTCCTTGGTAGGCTTTCATAAGCTGAAACAGATATATTAACTCGGAAACGGAATCCGCCTATATCAATAATAGCTTCGGTGGGGTTTTTGACGAAAAGTTTTCCCGATATGGAATCGATTAAACTCATAGATATTTATTCTGATTTATGTGGCATAATCCAATAGCCAATGCATCAGAAACATCTAAAGGTTTTGGCGGTTCATCCATTTTCAAGATCTGTTGAACCATATACTGAACCTGACTTTTATCTGCGGCCCCATTGCCAACAACCGATTGCTTAACTTTCCGCGGCGCATAATCCACTGATGGAATTCCTCTTGACGCGGCGGCTAGTAATAAAACGCCTTTTGCCTGCCCTAACAATAATGCCGATTTTACATTCTTACTATGGAATGTATCTTCTATAGCCATGGATTTCGGTTCAAATTTTTCCAATAATTCTGCCATGTGAACATTCAAATATTTTAACCGATTGGGTAAGGATTCCTTTTTAGGCGGTTTTATGGTACCATAGGCAACCACCCGTACCTGCCCCCCCCTTTGATCAAGGATACCAAATCCCGTGATATTCAATCCGGGATCCACTCCAATTACTCTTTGAATTGTTGTCACCGAGGATTTGACTCATTTAATGGTTAAAGGTCACTCTCATCAATCTCAAAATTAGAATAAATATTTTGAATATCATCATGGTCTTCTAGAAGCTCCATCATATTAATCAGTTTTTTTACATCATCGCCGGAAACATTCATGATATTTTTTGGTACCATTTCTACTGCAGATGAAACTACGTCATATCCTTTAGCGCCCATAGTATCGGCGACATTGACTGTCTCAGAGGGTGCGGCGGTAAGAATAAATTCACTATTTGACGCTGCAAAATCGTCTGCTCCCGCTTCTAGGGCTTCTTCAAAGACTTTGTCTTCAACATGCCCATTGGCGGATAAAATAACTTGACCAAATTTTTCAAACATCCAAGCAACGGAGCCGTTTTCCCCCAAATTACCACCATACTTATTCATGATATGACGAATTTCTGCAACAGTGCGGTTCTTATTATCTGTCATAACATCCATCATAATAGCAACACCGCCTGGTCCATATCCTTCATAAATCGTTTCTTCGTATGTAACTCCTTCCAATTCTCCTGCACCTTTTTGAATAGCTCTATTCATAGTATCATTGGGCATATTAGATGCTTTAGCTGTTGAAATAGCCTGTCTTAAGCGTGGATTAGCATCAGGATCGCTACCACCATTCCTAGCGGCCACCATTAATTCTTTGATGACCTTTGTAAATACTTTTCCTCGTTTGGCATCCTGAGCGGCTTTTTTATGTCTAATATTCGCCCATTTGCTGTGTCCTGACATAAATTCCCTTGTGATGATATTAATAGAAACATAAAATTACGACGATACAAACCTCATTCCCAACCAAGGGATTATTCATTCGCTCTTGAACGCTTATAAATCAAATACTCGACTCTACATGGCTATGGTAGCTGCTATGCTCATTTGGGGTATCTCCTGGCCAAGTGCAAAGATAACAGGACGCTATGCAGATCCGGAACTTATTATGGTATGGCGGTTTATTTTTGCCGCTGCAACCATGACATCTATTATGTTTTTTATGGGTATTAAGTCACAATTTCCAAAAAAGTCTCTTTCTTATGTAATCATTGCTGCAATTTTCCTTGTGGGATATAACTATAATTACTTCAAGGGTACCCAAATTGGAATGGCTAGTTTGGGTGGAATAATCGTCCCTACTATGAGTCCACTTGTTACATATATATTTGTTTTCAAAATATTTGGGAAAACTATTCACAGAAAAGAAGTTGCAGGCATTATTCTGGGGATGATAGGAGGATTGATCCTTTTAAGATTTTGGGAAATAAATATTCAAAGCCTTTTGGACTCGGGCAATATATTCTTTATCATGGCAGCGGTTATATGGGCGGGTGTAACCATTGCAACCCAAAAAGCCACAACAGAGCTCCAAGTACTCAACTTCAGTTTATGGCTTTACCTCTTTGCATTAATCTTTTCAATACCGTTAGTACCTTGGAAATCCCTCTTGACGGTGTTTCAATTTGACTGGATCTATTGGATTAATTTTCTCATAATTTCAGTTGGATCATTGGGATTCGGTACAACAATCTTCTTTTTGACCACTATGAAACTGGGATCAGAAAAAGCATCTTCTTTCATGTATGTTGTACCTACAAGCGCCATGGGGATTTCCGCGATCGTTCTAGGGGAAAGAATACAATGGTCCACTCTTATTGGTGGCATATTGGCCGTTACCGCCGTTTATCTAATCAATCGGAAATAAGAGAATGGAGTTTATCCATAATTGATTTTGGTGGGCGCTTCGGGTTTCCATCTTTATCGATGAATCCATGGATTGTATGCCCTTTAACTAATAGATGATCATCGGATTCTCGATATATTTCATAGTTAATTGTTAATTTGGCAACAGGCATATCTTTGATAATAGTTCTAACAATGACCTCATCTTCAAACTTGGCTCCCTCCTTGTAATCACAGGTAGCGGAAACCACTGGAAGAAAATATCCTTCGTCTTCAATTTCAGATACAATTATTCCTAGATCATTAAGAAGTTCGGTACGGGCTTGCTCAAAAAATTCAAAATAACGGGCGTAATAGACAAGGCCCATCTGATCGATATCTTTATAATAAATTTTGGTGTGATAGTCGAAGCTGACCATCAGGATTCTTTATAAACACCCATTTTTTCATAACGTTCAATACGCTGCTCCAAAAAGGAATCAGGATCAACATCTTTAAAAGAATCAAGTTCTTCCAATAAAACTTGTTTCAGTTTGGCTGCTATTATATTAAAGTCACGATGGGCTCCGCCTAAGGGCTCCTCAATAATTCGGTCACAAATGCCCATGTTCATAAGGTCTTCAGGAGCTACTTTCATCGCATCTGCTGCATCTGGTGCTTTTGATGCATCCCTCCAGAGAATGGATGCACAACCTTCAGGACTAATAACAGAAAACCAGGTGTTTTCCAGCATAAGCATACGGTCGCAAACTGCTATTCCGAGCGCACCTCCACTGGCCCCCTCTCCAATAACAACAGAGATGATAGGAACCTTCAATTTGGACATCTCCCAAAGATTATTAGCGATGGCTTGACCTTGCCCCCGTTCTTCTGCACCAATACCGGGGTAAGCCCCAGGTGTATCGATTAGAGATATTATAGGAAGCTTAAACTTTTCAGCCAGTTTCATTATACGGAGCGCCTTACGGTAACCTTCCGGGCGCATCATTCCAAAATTACGAAAAAGATTTTCTTTTGTATTTCTACCCTTTTGCTGACCAATAAATACTGTCTTTACGCCTTCGATGCTACCAATTCCAGAAACAACAGCTGCATCATCCCCAAAATAACGATCCCCATGGAGTTCAACAAAATCAGGACAAATGGCTTGAATATAATCTAATGAAAATGGTCTTTGAGGGTGACGAGCTAATTGAACGCGTTGCCAACGCGATAAACCTGAAAAAATGCTCTTTTGCGTTAATTCTTTTTCAGATTTAAGTTCAATAATCTTAGAAGAATGATCTGCAGAACTTGTATCTGCTTCAAGTTCGATAATTTTTTGATCAATTTCTTTTAGAGGATTTTCAAAATCTAAATAATAGTCTACCATAATACCTTCAAATTAAAATAAAATTTACTTATTCCACCCAAAAATACGCCAAATACGCAATCTCCATACTATCCATACTGCTTCAAACATTATTGTACGACTCATTTTAGACTCACCAATGGTCCTATCAATAAAAATTATAGGGTGCTCATATAGCTTAAAACCTTT
>PAIR01000065.1 GCA_002704905.1 Fidelibacterota bacterium | reverse complement strand
CGAGATCATCTTTAAAAAAGATAAGCATCTTTTTTGTTATTATTACATGCTTGCCAGAATAAGAGCCCAGCCCCACCAATTGATTGTCTAACATAATCTGATCAAGTTCATCTCCATCAGAACTTAAAATTGATATTGCGCCATCCTCACGTTGGTAGATTAGCTCTCGATCATCATCACCTAGTAAATCCATGGCCAAAATCGTTCCTATTGCACTTGTTGATATAGGGAATCCACTCTTCGAGTATAAGTTTTGATCGAAGGCATGAATATTTCCTTCAGTATCTAAGGCTATTATTTCAGTATGACCATCATTTTCCAAATCTATCAGAGTAATAGATTTATAATTACCATATTGGATCGATGATTCATTTATTTCGATTCTATCATCATAAAATATGGTAGAAGGACCAAATTTTGATTGATATGGAAAGTCATTTTCTTTTACATCTATTTCAATCATTTCTTTTTTATCAACTTTAAAAAAGGATTTTTTGTGCTGAACTAATATTTGTTCTTTATCGCCGTCCGCTTTCAGCAATTTTATTGATTCAGAATTCTCTTTTTTGTTTATCCATTTTAGAACAAAGTCATTCGTATTATGATCAAACTCAAACCATTCAAATAGGTAATTATTTTCACTTTCACTTACGATAGCTAGAGCTACTGGATCAGAATTTTGAGCAACGCAAATCTGGTAATTATCTTTAGTAGTTTTATAAAAAGAATTTATGTTATTCAAATCATCTCCCCACCAAAGTGAATCTCCTTCACCCAGGAAATCAAGATCACCATCATTATCTACATCCCATTGAAAAATGATTGATTTGTTAATATCATTAATATTAGAAACGTTATAACTTGAAGAATATTCAAAAGACATCTTTTCTCCAACTTTGGAAATTTTGTTTATTTTAATTCCTGAATTGGCACCAGAATTAGATTTTGTATTAGGATAAGAAAATGTAGAAAAGTTCATATGCCCATCTGCATTTGCACGGTAGTATTCTTGATTGTCTGAAAACCACATATCACCCCAATAACCAGAAGATGGGTCTGTAAATAAATTNGATACATATCCTATATCTTGAGCCCCATCTGCTTCTTCTAGATCAATCCCTCGATGGTTACGATCAGAATTAATTGAAAATGAACCCATACCTTCATGTATCTTTTGTTCATCAATATGCCAGATTAATAATCCCGAAGCAGGNAATCCCAAATTATAATTTGGAATCTCAGTAATAACTCCATATTCGTTCTTTTTNACTCCAACAGAATCGATTAGAACATTAATAAATTCNGGATAAGTATTTGTCTTTTCCCAAACAACATATCTAGCAGAATCAATACTTACANTTTCTCGAAACCAGTTACTACGATTTTCGATTAGAAAATATTCATTCTGACTGATTGGAATCTTGGCAATCTGATTTTGCGTGTTATTTATNAATTCAACCTTGCTAAAAGATGGAATTATTAAAGTTGTTGACCAACCTGCATATATACTTGTCCAAGCGTCTGGAGGTGCAGGAATNATTCCTCTACCNTTGTTTGATCCTTGATCCATNANTCCAAAAACACCCACGCCAGACTGACCAGATTGTATATCCCACAATGGTGGTANGCCCACGCNAAAACCAATCATCATGGCTAAAGTTCCAGTGATACTGTATTGAACATCACATGGGTTTGATAATTGACTAAATATTGACTCATCATAATAAAGATGGTTTTGCGTCTCTGGAATAATTACAGCCTGTGATACTGTGGCATTTCCAATAGTGATTGGACCACCTAAATGAGTATTAATCATTTTTATATCTATAAAGGTGGATGGTATATCTTCAGGTGTTGGATCTAAAAAAGGTAATTTGAAATCCTGACCTACGCCTGGATGNGCAATAACAATTAGATCATAATCATCAAAATTAATCCGATCGATTTCATATGCACTATTCAATGCATCTTTGAGCAATTCTGTAATTCGTTTTTCATGATCTGAATCTTTATCAATCTCATTATAATAATTCATAGGTACCTGCAGTTTATAAGCTGATTGATTGTCAATAGGATAAACTGTTGAATTTTCTAAATCCAAACCAAACTTTCCATAAGAAATAGAACGATAATAATTATTAACTGCTACAAGATGGGATTGAAAATATTTTTTATCGTGCGGTGGAGGATCAATGGTGTAATCACCGCATCCAATTGGATTTGAATCATATAGAAAATCACCATTCCCTGATATACCGGCATAATCTTGCACTGGAAAAGAAACACGGATAAAAGCTACTTTTAAATCTCCAGTCACCTGAGCATCAATAGGCACAAAGATAAAAATCAGAAAGGCCCCTACCCATCTGCGGATGAAGAACTTGTTCATCAAGAAAGCTAGAATAGAACATTCATGGAAAACCGCATGGTATTGGTCAATGGGTGACCAGGTTCTCCAGATGTATAACCAAAATCAAATCCATAATTTGAAAATCGTAAACCTACACCAAAAGTGGGGTTAGAAATTTTACCCGTTTTATCAAAATAATAACCACCCCTTAATGCAAAATAAGTAGAATACCAGTATTCCATACCAAAGTTATGAACCAGTTTATCCAATTCATCTTGAATTGAACGGTCATTTGCGGAACCTACTTCTTTTTGCCCCCATTCGTTATAATCACCCCAATTTGTATCCCCGAATTTGGCACCATACTCTTTAAACGTATTAACCATTTCCTCTGGATCACGTTTACCATTATCATTAGCATCCCCAGCCCATTCCCATCCTCCAATTTTTCGGTCAGAATCCTCACCAGCAGGCGATCGATCTATATCTCCACCCAGTAGCCAATCATCGACCCATGAAGTAAATATAGCCTTATAAAGCGGGTCCTTATGGGCCACTTCTAATTTACCATTTTGGTTATAATTATTATTTTTTGCACTTTCATTGCCATCACTGTTAAAACCTCCTACTAGCCCATCTCCATCCCAATCCATATCAGGATAAGATGCCACTAATAGTTTGTCTACATCGTAAACAACTTTAAAGCTATTATTTGTGTTTTTAAATACTTCGTACGCAAATCCAAAAGTCAGATTTGTTGGTTGTGGATCAGCTTGGTCTGGATCGATAAATGATACCTTTGGACCAATATTAGTCATAGTAATACCTAGATCCATTCTAGGAGTGAGCCAGCCTTTTTTCATATAACCCAAGTCAAACCCAAAATCAGTTGATGTACCCTTTCCTTTCTCAGATCCCGTACCTAACTCAACCAAATGCTGATAAGAAAGTTTTGCATTTATCCCGAAAGATGAAGAAGATGATAACTTGGTACTATAAGAAACAGCTGCTGCCATCATATAAGATGTGAATTTACCTTGATATTGGGCGTATTCATCCATACGAACCTGTTCACCNAGGTTCAAATAAATCAAATGGCCTCCTAATGTTCCCAAAGTAGGAAATTGCTTACGGAATCCAAGAAATTCATAATAAAGGTCGTCAGCCAAATTAGGTAGCCAGTTTACATGCATGATGGCCAATTCTGAACCTTCTTGAAAAGCTAGGCCAGCTGGATTCCAATAACTGGCGTAAGCATCATTCGCGACAGCAACCTGTGCTTCTCCCATACCACCAGCACGGGCACCTGGCGAAATAAGGAGAAAAATAGAACCTGCTTCACTTTGTGCATTGAGGGACGGACTGCTGAAAAGCAGAAGCGCCGCCACAATTGAATATATCCGTTTCATAAATAGTCCTTTCCCCAAATAGGGAATTATGTGTTTAATAATATGAGAAACGATTCAACCGTTAGCGATTTTTTATGTGCACTCCTGTTAATTAGTTAAAAATTACTAATTACCCCTCAAACAAGGCAAGGTATTAGAAAATATTTAATTTCCATACCAAGTTGATAAAATTGGAATATAAGTTATAGCCATAACACTTAACAGCATGACAATAAAAAATGGCAATGTTGACTTATATATTGTAGGCATATCCTCATTAAATCGATAGGCTGATAAAAAGAGGTTCATACCAACGGGAGGAGTTAAAAAACCCAATTCAAGATTGGCAATAAAGATGATGGCCAAATGGACTGGGTCAATACCGAAATAGATTCCTAAAGGTGTAATCAAAGGAACCACAATAATAATTGCCGAAAAAATATCCATCATACAACCCACTGCTAATAGAAAAAGATTTAAAATAAGTAAAAATACAAGCTTGGATGAAATGGCAGACTTCACCCACTCTAAAAGATGAAGTGGAACTTGTGCATCCACTAGATAACTGGTAAGTCCCATAGCTACGCCCAAAATAATTAATACTCCACCAATGAGAGTAGCACAATCCAGTAATATTGTTTTCATATTAGATAAATCAAGATCTTTGTGAACAAATACTTCTATGAGAAAAACATAAACAACTGTCATTGCAGCGGTTTCAACCAAAGTAGTAAATCCTCCAAAAATACCAAATAAAATGAAAAATGGAATAACGGCCTCCCACTTAGCTTCTAAGAAAGATTTTTTTATCTCTATATAATTAAGCTTACGCCTTTTTATAGATTGCACTTTTCCTTGCCAAATAGCCCAACCACCAATCATAGCGACACGGATAAACCCGGGTAATATCCCTGCTATAAATAAAGCCTTGACTGAAACTCCAGCGGTTACACCATAAATTATCATTGGTAAACTGGGTGGNAAAAGTAAACCTAATGAACCAGCAACAGTAATAAGTCCAAGTGAAAATAATTTTGAATAACCTTCTTTAATTAATAGAGGCATTAACAATCCTCCCAGNGCTAATATTGTTACGCCAGAACCACCNGTAAGTGCAGTAAAGAATCCACACAATAAAACAAGTACCACGGGTGTACCACCTGGAATCCATCCAAAAGAAGAACNAAATAATTTGACTAACCGGGAAGAAGCCTTGCTTTCTGCAAGTATGTATCCTGCCAAAGTGAACAAAGGAATTGTGGGTAANGTAGGAGAAACAACTATACGATATGTTTCTGCCGGAATAGCAGATAGAGGTATCCAACTACGCCAGAAAAAAAGAACTGCTAATCCTCCAAGTCCTATGAAAATAGGTGCCCCTTTGTATAGTGAAAATAAAATAGCTATTATTACTACCCACATAAAAATGGATGATTCCTGCAATGGTTCAATATACCATGTTAAGAGAAAAACAAAAATGACACCGGTAAGAAGTATTAACCTATTCTTCCANGAAGAATAACTATTTATCANCATGTGAACAGCAATNAGAAAGAACCCAAATGGCATAACTATCTGAGCACCCCANCGTGGTAAATATGGAGCAATATTTATAGGGTATTCCATTTCAATTTGCACTAAATCCCAACTGCCATATNCCAAAGCAAGAACAATAATAATAGTAGTTATCTTACCTAATAATTTTTTCCAATTAATACTGTTTTCAGGGTCAAATAATGGTTTTGTCGTAAGAGATAAAAGCCTATTTCTACGGGCAGCTACTACCGCCCCCAGAAAACCAATCCATAAAGTTAAGTGTTGTACTAANACTGGAGACGCCACTACACCTGTAGTTCCAAAAATCCTTGTAATGACCTCAATTGCTGGAAGTGATACAAGGGCAATGAATACAAACAATGCAACAACCTTCTCAGTGGATTTGATTTTATATATAAACAAAAAGGGTTTAAGAGTTAATGTGATTCCATTTCTTTTTTTATGACCATCAGTCGATCAAATGCTTTTTCANTNATAACTGTACCNCGAAAATCAGGAGACATATCTTNAATCAATTGATGCCACACATCAATCTGTTCTGACGTAGGAATATTTACTTTTAAACCATATTCTTCCATAACTCCAACAGCCATNTCCGATTCATATCGATTCTTTGCTTGAAATCCATCGCCTAGATCTTTCGCTATAGCCATCATGGATTCTTGGTATTGAGAATCAATTTTGTTCCAGGTTTTTAAATCTATGATTATAGCCGCAGTCAGATTTCCCCATTTCATATTCAACATATTATCTGCAATTGCAAATAACTGTTGNGCTAAAACATACATGGGATTTAGCCCAATAGAAGTAACAAGTCCGGTTTGAAAAGCCGAAAGAACATCAGTCATTGCTAAAGGAACCGGTTGATATCCATGTTTTTCATATAGTTGAGTTGATTTATAGTCTCCAGCCCAANTGAATATTTTATGAGTTTTCAAGTCTTCAGGTGTGAACAATGGCTCAGTTGAGAACCAGTATACCCACCCTACATCCACCATAGTAAGAATTTTAAACCCATTTTCCTCAGTTTTAGAATACAATTCTTCACTTAATTTATCTCGAACAAAATCCACTTCCTTATAGGATTGATACATCATTGGCATATAAAATGTGGTGAAATAGGGATTAATCTCTGTCATTCCTTCATTAGAAATAGCTGCACCATGGATTTGCCCAATACGCATTTTTCGAATCATATCTCGTTCATCACCGACTACTCCACCTGGGTATATTCTCAATTGAATCTCACCATTAGTGGCATTTTTCCAATTTTGNCCCAAATCAACTAATAAACCNTGCCATTCAGTGCCTTCTGGTGCGAGTGTAGCCATCTTAATTATGATCTTTTTAGCCCAAATGAATTGGGTTAGTAGACATATGATAAGAATTGATAATAATTGTTTTTTCATAANTTAATAAAAAAATTCATTGATGTTATCCAATAGCCACTGAGCTCTATTTTGATTNATATAGTTAGTCAAACGTAAATCTGGGTCACCATTNATATCAATGCTTAATGCTTGATATAACAAGTTAGTAAAATTATTTTTATCTTGTTNAGTAATNCATACNCTTTCAGCCATTGTAACATAAGGACCTAAATCTAAGCCATTNGAAGCTTCTATTGCCTTTTTAAAATATTCTTCAGCCACTTCAACCTTATTTGGTGGTGGATCATGACGAGTCATTGTATAGGAAATCATGGCATTGTACAANGCACCNTTATTCCAATCAGGATTTAAGGNAAGAGCAGACTCTAATAATNGACCAACCTTTGGTAATTGTATTACCCAAGTAGGATNACCACGACTTGAAAGTATTGCCCCGGCATAGCCTGCAGCGGTCCAATATAAATACGGGATATCTTTTTCATTAAATANCTGGACTTCTTCATTTTGTCCTTTGAGCCAATTNATATAATCTATGTATTGNACCTGTAAAGATCGATCACAGTATTTGACAGCACGTTCAAAATAATTATTGGCATCGTAGTATAATATTTTACCTTCACTATAATTATTCATTGATATGCGATCCGCTTCTTCCATAATAAAGCCGAAAGCATACTTAGTTATTGATTCACAACCATCCAACAATTTCATATGATCATCTGGATCTTTTTTAATATTTTGTTCAGAACGATCAACAAAGTATTTATATCCGCTTTTTGCCCACTCCGGTTTATAGTCTAGCATCACAATGGCTGGACTGCATGCAAATCCAGAGTATATAAATAAACTAAAAAATATTTTTATAAAAGGTCGAGAGATATTGGGCGAAATCTTAATCGTGTAATTCACGATAAAGTGGGAAAAATTTGCACAGGGATTTGACTTCTAATTTTACATTTTCAACAATAGTATCATTTTCTATATCATTTAAGATCTGATCGATAAATTGAACGATCTTCTTCATCTCTCCTTTGCCCATACCACGTGTTGTAATGGCAGGTGTACCCAATCGAATTCCACTGGTTATAAATGGACTCCTTTTATCAAATGGAACCATATTTTTATTCACTGTAATTCCCGCACGTTCTAAAGTCTTTTCTGCAGCTTTACCAGAAACACCTTTATTACTAAGGTCTATTAGGATCACATGAGTATCTGTACCACCAGAAACCAATTGATAATCTTTTTCTAGTAAGGCCTCGCTCATAGTATGCGCATTATCTATTATGTCTTGTGCATATTTTTTAAATTCTGGCTGAAGCGCTTCTCCGAATGCAATCGCTTTGGCTGCAATAATATGCATCAGAGGTCCACCTTGAATACCAGGCATTACTGTAGAATCTATTAATTCAGAAATCATTTTCGTACGACCCGTTTTAGGAGCAACAGCACCCCATTTATTCTCAAAATCTTTCCCCAACATAATCATACCGCCACGCGGACCTCGGAGTGTTTTATGTGTGGTTGTTGTCACAACATCACAATATGGCATGGGAGAAGGATGTAATCCTGCGGCTACTAGTCCTGATGGGTGAGCAATATCTGCCATGAGAAACGCGCCTATTTCATCAGCAATCGCCCTGAAATTTTCAAATTCAATAAAACGAGGATAGGCACTACCTCCACATATTATCAATTTAGGTTTATGTTCCACAGCCGACTTTCTTACTGAATCAAAATCAACTCTACCAGTATTTCTATCAACTTGATAGGAAACAACATTATATAATTTACCCGAAAAATTTACTGGGCTTCCATGGCTTAAATGACCACCGTGAGCCAAGTCCAAACCCATGATTGTATCACCTGTATTTAAAAAGGTCATGAGTGCAGCCATATTTGCCTGCGATCCAGAATGGGGCTGTACATTAACGTATTCACAGTCAAATAACTTCTTCGCACGATCACGAGCCAAATTTTCAGCTTCGTCTACATGTTCACAACCGCCATAATATCGGGCACCAGGGTACCCTTCTGCATATTTATTGGTCATAACGCCACCAGCCATTTGGAGCACTGGGTAAGAAACAAAGTTTTCAGATGCGATTAATTCTAGAGTTTGATCCTCTCTAGTTATCTCCCGCAATAAAATATCATATATTTCAGAATCTGCGTCTTGAATAAATGAAAACGCATCTTTTGCTGGTACCACTATTTACCAACCTTTACCTTTATTAAGTTTTTCGGATACCCATTTATAACAAGCACTAGATGCTTTTACATAACCTTGATTTTTAATATTTGCATCCATCATAAACCATTGAGCCTTACCAAATAAAACTTCATTATCTTTTAGCCACTCTTTTGAACGAATATGCCGAGTTGAACCCTTAGATTCAGCCTCTTCAAATAATTTATAAGCCAACGTAGCTACTACACGGTCATTAATTGAAATATCACCGGTTCTACAAATTTGAAATGCTTTGTAGTAAACATTTCCCTTGGCACCAAATGCTTCAGCTTCACCAGAAAGTGTCACTGCTTTATCTGCCCAATTAAAAGCAGAACTATAATCCTGGTTTTCTATATAGACTTCTGAGATTTTGACTGCCACACGAAAATCACGAGGATCTAATTTGAATAATCGTTCGTAGGTACGTGCTGCATCACTTAGCCTATCTGCAGAATCGTATGCCTGTGCTAATTTGCGGTAAGCCACTTTACTTGTTTGATCAGCATCCACAACTTTTTGTAAAACGATAGTTGCTTCATCAGGTTGATCAGCTGATATAAGTTTATCAGCATAATCTAAACCATAACTTACATTTTCAGGATTGCTATCAAATCTGTTCTTATAGACATCTAAGGGGTCACGACCACTTTTTTCATAAGCCTGAGCTAAGTCACTTTGAGCACCTTCATTATTGGGTTGAATTTTTAAAAGATCCTTCAAAACAGCGATCTGGTCATCATAACGTTCCTGCCCACCATAGAGTTTGGCGAGTTTATTCTTAATATCAATATCTTCTGGTGCCAAGAAAGAAAGACGATCCAACTCATCCATATGAAGATTAATTTGACCTTGTTTTTCATAAGCAAAGGCAAGGCGTTTCCTCAAATCTATATTATCCGGTAAAAATGTTAATCCTTTTAAAAGAACAGTTGCAGAACTATCATATTTCCCCATGTATTCATAGGCTATTGCATAATAAAGGTAGACTTCCTGAGGGTTTTCCTTATCACAACCTAATTCAGTCAATTCATTATATGCGCGAACGGTGGCTTCCCAATCACGATTTTTATAAAACTCAGCTGCACTACTGAATATACGAGGACAACGAACTTGCCTTATAGAATCTTTCCGAGCCTGTTCAGCATAATTTAAGTCTGCAGCGGACTGCTCAGGCGGTGCACACATTGTCAAAAATATTGACGAAATACTAAAAAATAATAATTTATCTAATCTCATTGTTTTGCTCTTCTCCTGAGAAACCAAATATCTCCCAAGCTAACTCCTATTGTAAATTCTTGAAACAATTCTTTTTGACTACTCCTGATTGATCGAGAACCATATCGAAATGAAAAATCAATCTGATTTCCAGTGGCGGCAAATTTAAAACCAATCCCCATAGATAAACCATTCTCAATTAGCATTTTCCCAGTATGTCTTAAGACATATTTATCTTGATATAAACCTGAACGAAACGTGATTTGATCTTGCCAGTCGCGTGCACCCATATCACCAAAACGTACTACTCCACCTCCAATATGTGTTTTACCACCTATCTGATCATTATAAATACTTGCATAATTAGCGTTAGTGGCTTCATCATTCCATAATTGAAATTCGCTAAAAAGATTTAGATTATTTTTAAAACCCACATTAAAACCAAAGCTAAAACTATTCGGCGCATAAATATTTTTTATAGAAATCGTATCTACATCAACGTTAGCTGGATAGTCATCTGAATCATATGAATAATTATTATTTGTATCCTCATAAAAATCAAATTTATATAGCGTTCCTGAAACAGGTTTATTTGTCATCCCTACTCTCGCGAATGCCAAGATTATGACTTTTTCATCGCCATACAACCTACCTGCAAAATCAAGATTAAATGTTGAGCCGCTATATGAACGAATATTGAACAACCGATAATAAGTTGAATTAAGCACTAAAGA
>PAIR01000064.1 GCA_002704905.1 Fidelibacterota bacterium | reverse complement strand
TTAGCAGCTAAGGAATTCATTATCATGGCTTCACCTGAACGGGTCATATCTGCAGGTGTTACAGAAACACTAGTAGAACCCTGCTTATCCCGATTGGTCTCGAAACCAAGTGCTGTTACAGAAATAGCTTTCAAGCCAATAGCGTCAATTACAAGAGAGAAGTTTTGAGTAACACTACCGGTCGCTGGAACCTCTACTTGAGCAGACTGACTCTTGTGACCAATATAGGATGTAGTCAACGTNACCGTTTGTCCGCCTACAGTTCCTGCTGGAACATCAAATTGATAGGTACCATCCGAAGCGGCTGCCGCTCCCAACGATGTTCCTTCAACAACAACATTTGCACCTGACAACGGATTACCGTTATCGTCAGTCACAGTACCCTGGACTGATGATTGTGCGCTTAGAACGCCCACCAACATGGTGAACAGTAAAGNAATCTTAATATAAGATTTGATTNATGAATTCATAGGTNTGCTCTCCAGCTTTGTANGTAAAATTNTGTTAAATGTACAATCTAATTGTGAGAATTGTAACATTTTATATCATTTATCCTAGGGTTTAANGACAGTNNTATGCAATAAAAAAATAAAAATTTTACAAANNATTAATTTTTTGCTTTTATATCTTTTATATATTTATAAACTGTTGGTCGAGTTATAGAAAGTGCATCACTAATTATCGGTACTGCACCACGCTTATTCAAATGCCCCGCCTTGATCAAAAATTCAATTATATTGTATTTATCTTTTCGGGAAAAAGCCTTATGAGTTAAACCATTGGCTACNCGAAAATGTTTGATAGAAATCTGTATATCCTCTTTTGTACTACCATAGAAAAATAACTCCGAATTATGTGTTACAGGATTTTCTTTTGTTCCAGTGAAATATGAGAGNACATCAGAAAATTGTTCAAAAATAGATATATCATAATTCAAACCTAAGGATCCAATAATTTCATTTTGAGAATTACGAATGGTTAATGACGAAGACTTTAGAGGTTTACCATCTGGACTTTCATTTTTATAATTCACCACCTTCTCTGGCACTTTTCCCTCAACCTTTTTATATCCAAANTCNGATGTTCCTTCTCCAACTTTTCGTCCTGTTACATGGTTATTAAAAATAGCAATAATTGAATGTTCTGGAAACCGAAGATCATGAATAATAACCTCGAGGTGTGGTTTAAACATTTCGGCAAGAACTTCACCCATTTTAATATAATGAGATAGAATTTCCTGGTCAGATACGTTTTCTTTTTTTCCCATGGTTCTTATTGATTAAATATCTTTGGAGTCCAATAGTGGTTCATCAAGTTTCTCAATTTTAAAATTAAACAGAGCATAAATCACAGCAACAATTGGATTTGCCAGATTAAAGAAACAGAATGGTAAATAAGCGAATGTAGCCACACCAAGCGATGCAGACATATAGGCACCGCAGGTATTCCATGGAACCAATGGTGATGTGATGGTTCCCGCATCCTCCAGTGTCCGNGATAAATTCTTCGGAGCNAGATTNCGCCTAGCAAATTCAGTNCGGTACATTCTTCCNGGTAATACAATAGAGATGTATTGATCAGCTGTAATAATATTGACTCCAATACATGTTGCGATGGTGGTTACTATTAGAGAACTCGTCGATTTTGAGAAGGCCAACAAGGATGTAACTACTTTATTTAAAAGGCCTGTCGTTTCTAACACAGCACCATAAGTCAACGCACAGATGACAAGCCAAATAGTATTTAACATGCTTACCATACCACCGCGAGTTAACAGATCATCTACGACTGGAACTCCACTATTTAGCGAAAATCCAGAATGGAGNGCTGTCCAAACACCAGAAATCATAGTTAATCCGTGAGAGAGTTCAGNTCTATTCACAAAACTAGTTATGATNTGAGGTTGNAGNATAACAGCAAAAATACCTCCCAATAATGCACCTATTAAGATGGTTGGNAAAGCAGGCATTTTTTTAAAAGCCAACATAAAAACAACTAAGAGNGGTATGAAGGATATTACACTTATTTTGAATGTNTCTAGCATTGTATCCTGAATAATAGCAAANCCTTCCGCTTCACCTGATGCTGTACCNCGAAACCCAATGATCAAGAAAAGTAAAAGCGCAATCAATAAACTAGGGCCAGTGGTCCATAACATATGNCGAATATGNGTAAATAGATCTGTCCCAGCAACAGCAGGGGCCAAATTAGTTGTATCCGATAGCGGTGACATTTTATCACCAAAGTAAGAACCTGAAATAATAGCACCAGCAGTAATTTCAGAAGACAAACCTAATCCTGCAGAAATACCTATTAAAGCTACACCAAGAGTACCAGCTACTGTCCACGAGCTTCCTATGCTTAATGCCGTTAAAGCACAAATCACACACGCAGCAAAATAAAATATGGAAGGTGATAAAATATTCAATCCGTAATAGATCATAGCTGGAACTGTTCCAGACATGATCCACGTTCCAATCAAAGCACCCACTGCTAAAAGTATCAATATGGCACCCATTCCCATAGATATACCCTTAACGATTCCATTCTCAATCTCTTTCCAGTTATATCCATTTTTTATCCCAATGATAGCNGCTACACAAGCAGAGAANATTAATGCAATTTGATTGGCTCCGTAAGATGAATTGTCACCATATAAATAAACGGAAAGGGCCAACATTAAGATCAAAAATACGATCGGNATCAGTGCATCTACTATGGTCGGGGACTTAGTTTGGTTGGTCATAAACTAATTTCTAAANTTTGGAGAGCGTTTTTCTATAAATGCGGTTAGCCCTTCTNTTGATTCATCNGTTCCGAAAAGCTTGCTAAAGTTTTCTACTTCTATTATTAACCCTTCTTTAGTAGAACGCCCTACACCCTCACGTATACATTCGAGGGACTTTGCAATCGCATTGGGACCATTTTTTAAAATCTGATTTGCAATTTTTTCACATTTTTCATTTAATAATTCAGCTGGAACTACATGGTTGACCAATCCAATTTCTTTCGCTTCAGAGGCACTAACCATACGACCCGTGGTAATGATTTCATTGGCAATACCCGTTCCTACTAATCTAGGTAAGCGCTGGGTCCCGCCCCAACCAGGTAGTATNCCCAATTGAACTTCCGGCTGGCCAAATGTAGCTGTCTCACTGGCAACACGGATATGGCATGCTAGACTGATTTCGCATCCCCCTCCNAGTGCAAACCCATTTACTGCAGCAATGACCGGTTTAGGTGAATTCTCAATAGTCAATGTCATCNGTTGACCNGNTTTCCCAAATTNTAATGCATCTCCAGGNTCCATCGATTGCATATTTTTAATATCGGCTCCAGCAACAAAAGCCTTATCTCCTGCACCCGTCAGTATTATAACTCCAACAGAAGTGTCATCTATACAGGATTGTATACTGGATACCAACTCAGTCAAAACTGATTCATTCATTGCATTGAGGACTTCAGGTCTATTTATGGTGACCCAAGCAATTTGTTTATTGATTTCTTTTAGGATTAGAGGCAAAGACTATTTCCANAATATTCTACTGAATAGGACCATTACAGTNAAAATTTCAAGACGGCCTAAAAGCATNCAAAATGTTAACATCCATTTTCCAATAGGATGAAGTAAAGCATAGTTATCCGTTGGGCCGAATGAACCTAAACTTGGTCCAATATTTCCAATTGCTGAGGCAGCAGCGCCAACAGCCGATTGAATGTCTAAGTTGAGGGCAGTCAAGATCAAAGTTGTAATGGCAAAGATAGAAATATAAAATAGAAAGAACCCGAGCGTATTACGTATCACATCATCACCAATAAACCGATTACCAATACGTATTGGAATAATAGCCCGAGAATGAAGCATTCGCCTTGTCTCAGTAGCTGCATATTTTATTAGTAGAATGATTCGGGAAATTTTCATCCCACCAGTTGTNGACCCTCCCATACCTCCAAGAAACATTAGAATTAAAATGAGATATTGGCTGAAATAGGGCCATAATTCATAGTCAGCTGTTACATATCCAGTTGATGTCATAATGCTTACGCTTTGAAATAATGCGTTTAAAAAGTTGCTATGCGACCAATTNACANTTGAGGAAGNAACATTTATAAAAATAAAAAATGTAACAAATAAGATAATTCCTAGGTAAGAAAGAAATTCNGTATCCTTATAATAACCTTTTATATTTCCTGTCAANGCCTTGAAGTGAAGTGCATAATTCACCCCTGTTATGAACATAAAGAAAATAATTATATAATGGATAAATGGATTTCCATAGGCCGCAATACTTGCATTTTGGGTACTGAACCCACCTGATGGCATAGTAGTAAATGCATGACATACTGCGTCAAACCAAGACATACCACTTAAACCGAGCAAAATAGTTTCCAATGCCGTAANACCAACATATACCATCCATAATATNTTTGCTGTTTCTTTAACTCGTGGTCTTATTTTATTTGTAACAGGCCCAGGTACCTCTGCTTTAAAAAGTTGAACGCCACCTACACCAAGTAGCGGCAATATTGCAATGGTGAAAACAATAATTCCCATTCCGCCAACCCATTGAAGAAATGACCGCCAGAATAATACACCGTGAGGCAAACTTTCGATTCCATTTTCTAGATTAGGTAGAGTGTTGATATTTCCAAGAATGGTAGCTCCTGTAGTAGTTACGCCTGACATGGATTCAAACCAGGCGTCAGTTACATTGGGGATACTTCCTGTTAAATAGAATGGTAAAGCACCAACCACTGCAAAAAGTATCCAAGCAAGTGTGACAATGATAAAACCGTCTTTACTATTTAAGGATCGACTTTTTCGAGTCAAAGTCCATACAGGCAATCCAATGAGTACGCACAGCCCAAGAGATTTGAGATGACCAACAAAATCCGACTCACCATATCCCCATGCAATGAGAGCAGGTATTATCATGGAAAGTCCCGCTAGAACCAACATGGCCGCTAGGATATTTAAAATGGTCTTTATATTCAATTAAGCCTCAAAAAGTTTTCTCAGTTGTGAAACTGCTTTTGATTTTGCGAATACCAAGACTGTATCTTCTTCAGTAAGTTGGGTTGAACCCCTTGCAATAGATAAATGTCCATGATGATTGATCATACCAACAATACTATCTTCAGGAAATTTTACTTCTTCTAATGGTGCTTTCGTCACTTTACTACCGGGTTCGGGACTGAATTCAATTACATCCACATCAATTTCATCAAATGTTGTTATGGATGTTTCTATTTGATCACTTGAAATAAACTTGAGAATCGAATTCACAGTTGACATATTTTTACTAAGAACAGCCCCAACTCCAATTTCTTGAACGATGGGCATGTATTCTGTAGTGCTCACATGTATCACCGTTTGTTTTACGCCCAAATGATGCGCTAGCATTCCGGATAATAAATTGGTCTGCTCACTTTCTGTTACGGTAATAAAACTGTCCGCATCCTTAATATTTTCAGATTTGAGAAGTTCAACATCAGTACCATCACCATGGATGATCATAGTCTCTTTCAGGTTTGAGGCTAACCATTCAGCTTTATCTCGACGATTATCTATTAAGCGAACAGACATTTCATTCTCTAATTCTTCAGCTACACTACGACCAATTTTACTACCACCTAGAATGACAATTGAATTCGTCTTTGTCGCTTCCTTTCCAAGGTAGACCATAAGGGATTCAAGACTTTTTGTTTTGACAATAAAATAAGCTGTATCATTTTCCTTGAATTCGTAATCAGACCAGGGCACATGGGATTCTCCATCTCTTAGAACCGTAATAATGCCAAATTTAAACTCCAGTTCCTCTTCGCAAATTTCTCGGACTGTCTTTCCTATAATTGGAGAATCCATATCTAATCGAATTCCAATCATTTGAATCCGGCCACCTTCAAAATCCATCACTTGAGTTGCATAGGAATGTCTTACTAATTGAACGATCTCACTACAGGCTTCCTTCTCAGGATGAATGACCAGATCAATGCCAAACTTCTCAGGTTTAATAATGGAATCTCTAGTTGTGTATTGCTGATTTCTCAACCGGGCTATTATTTTTTTAGCACCTAATTCATGAGCCTGCTGAGATGCAATAAGATTAACTTCATCAACGCGGGTTAGACAAAGCACATAATCTGCGTCTTGCACGTTGGCCATAGATAAAATTCGTGGGCTAGCGCCATTACCCTCAACAACGATAACATCTAAACTTTCGGTAGCCCGTTTACATTTGGATGGATCAACGTCCATAACAATGATATCGTGATCTTCTTGACTCAATGCCTTGGCAACGTGAAAGCCAACCTCTCCTACTCCAATTATGACAATGCGCATAATGAATCCCTTCTAGTAAAAGCATGCATTTTAAATATAATAATCAAATGCATCCCATTCTTTTATTTATTCACTTTCTCGACTTATTTCAGCACCAAGAGATTTAAATTTTTCCTCAATTTTTTCATATCCGCGATCAATATGATAAATTCGACTGATATCAGTTCGCCCTTTAGCTATTAAGGCTGCGATTACTAAAGATGCACTAGCTCTAATATCTGTGGACATTACTGGAGCGCCTTTTAATGTCTTTACACCACTGACAAATGCTCTATTTTTCTTAAGAGTAATTTTAGCTCCCAAACGATTCAATTCAGGAACATGTGAAAAACGATCATTGTAAATAGTATCTGTTATATGACTTGACCCGTTTGCAACTGACATTAGTGCGATCCACTGAGCCTGTAGATCAGTTGGAAAACCTGGGTGAACATCGGTTGTTATATCAACCGCTTGGAGCTCATTACATTTTTCTATTGTAATGGATTCATCATTAATTCCCAAGGTGGCTCCTGCCTGCTCTAGTTTTTGAGTTACAATTGAAAGATGACTTGGATCAACTTTATTCAATGTTATTTTACCCATTAATGCACCCGCCATCAAAAATGTGCCTGCTTCGATCATATCTGGGATAGTTGTAACATTAACAGGCCTCAGTTCTTTAACCCCATGAATCGTAAGTGTAGTTGTACCAATTCCTTCAATCTGAGCTCCCATTTTCTTTAATACATCACACAATTGTACTATATGTGGTTCCATAGCAGCATTAGTTATCTGCGTTACACCTTCTGCTAAAACCGCAGCCATAGTGATATTAGCTGTTGCACCAACAGATGGAATTTCAAAATGAATCTGTGCACCTTTTAATTTTTTTGCACGGGCTATGATATTTCCTTTTTTCAGGATAATCTCAGCACCTAATTTTTCAAATCCCTTAAGGTGATAATCTACAGGTCTTGGTCCCCACGCACACCCACCTGGAAGTGAAACTCGTGCTTCACCAAATCGAGCCAATAATGGTCCCATCACATAAAAAGAAGCTCGCATCGTTTTAACTAAATCATAAGGAGCTTCAAACGAAGTTATATTTGAAGCATCAATAGTTAACTTACTATCCATAAATACTGAATGAGCGCCTATTATATCTAATAAACGAAGGAATGTTCTGGTATCTCTTAGATCCGGCACCCGTCTAATGGTACTCTTACCCTCTACCAGTAGAGTCGCCGCCATTAAAGGTAATATTGCATTTTTAGCACCGCTGATGTCAACCGAGCCACTGATTGTTTTACCGCCATGAACAACTAGCTTATCCACGTGCCTGATTCCTTAATTGTTTTGCTGATGAAATGCCTTCAACTGAAATACTTTCGCCACTGAATAATTGTGCAATGGCTTCAACTTTTTCTTTTTCATTCAAATAACGCGCCATTACATCTGTTTGTTCATTTTCAATTTTTTTATTTATATATAAATGATGTTCCGCACACGATGCTATCTGAGGTAAATGCGTAATACAAATTACCTGCTTTTCAATGGCCAAAGCTTTTAATGCGCTTCCAACCCTTTCAGCTGCCTCTCCTGAAATACCAGAGTCAATCTCATCAAAAATAAGCGTTGAAACCGGATCACTCTTTTTCAATACTGACTTTATCGCCAACATAATTCGTGACACCTCACCTCCTGATGCCACTTTTGTAAGAGGCTTTGGCATTTCTCCAGGATTTGCACTAAGAAAAAATTCAACCTGATCATATCCTTTAGGTCCAATTGCGACCCCATCTCCATCTATTTCGATTAGACTTTTATTATCAATTTTATTATCAATCAAAACCTGAAAAGTGGAACCAACCATATTCAATTCGTTCATTTCTGTTTCAATCTGCTTAGATATGGCCTTTGACAATTTGGTACGCACATGATGTAATTGATCTGCAGCTTTTTTATATTTACGTACCAAGATAGATTTTTCTATNTCNAGATCGGCAATCTTTTCATCCAACCCTGACAACACTTCCAATTCCTTTGTAGCATCNTGAATAAAGGATAGTACAGATTCTATAGTTCCACCATACTTTCGTTTTAAGGTCTCAATCGCGTGCAAGCGTTCTTCAATCTCTTGAAGNCGATTGGGATCATTATCAATCATATCAGCATATTGNAATAACCCTGCAGATGCATCTTGGATCGAAACAGATGCTTGATTTATGGATTCCATAAATGGCTGAAGNGACTCATCATANTTGGAAAGACGTTCTAATTCGTTTAGTGTAGATGCTAACTGGCGATAAATTGAATGGTCGTGTTCTATAAGTGATTGATTCATATTTTGAACGGTTGAAATTAATTCATCAATATGGTTCAATTTCTTGAACTCCCTACCAAGTTGAATATCCTCATCTAGCTGAGGTGAAATGGTGTCAATTTCCTTAATTTGAAATTGCAGAAGCTCTTTATGATTAGACGCATTTTCTTTCTGAATTATCGCATGATCAAACGACTGAATAGTATCTATGAGATTTGAATAAATAGACTGTATCTTTACAACAAGGTCTTCAGATTTACAAAAGCGATCCAAAAAATCAATATGTGTATCCGCATTCATTATGAATTGTTGTTCATGTTGTCCATGGAAATCGGCCAACCCATTGGCAGCAGATCTGAAATCCATTTCAGTAATAGGTTCATCATTAATAAATGATCTTGCTCGACCAGCCTTACTTAGTAATCGGCGGTAAATATTTACTCTTTCACCATAAAATTCTGCTTCTACAACTGCTTGGCCTTGTCCACTACGAACGTCTGTTTTGTCTGCTTTTCCACCCAACGCAATTCCCAAGGATTTTAATAAAATTGACTTCCCAGCGCCAGTTTCTCCTGTAATAACTGTTAATCCCTTCTTTAATGGAATTTCCATTTCCCGTATAATCGCAAAATCCTTAATGAGCAATCTTTGAATCATTCGTTTCGATTTTCTAATACGAGGAGGGCACCAATGGCTACACCAATGGTATCTGCCAATACATCCCATCCACTAGAATAGCGTCCCGATATAAATGATTGTAAATATTCATCTATAATTCCAAAAATTATTCCGAATGGAATAACATAAAACAACATTTTTGAGGATACTTGATTCATACTTTTCATAACCAAAATTCCAAGAATAAAGTATTCTATTAAATGAATAAGTTTATCCCACGTTAAAAGCGACGCTTTAGGCAAGTATTGTCCAGGAATAGAAGAAACGCTAAGGATAAGCAACATATAGGCCACGAGTAAAATGCGAAATATTTTATAATTCATAATTTGATAATACCCGGCCAACTTTATAAAGAAGGTCACTGGCTATCATACCATGTTGACTAATCGATTTTGCCAATTGATCTCCTGCTTTCCCGTGAATATACATTCCTATTTTTGCTGCGTCTTGAGTATCAATTCCCTGAGCTATAAATGCAGCAACGATACCAGTAAGCACGTCTCCTGAGCCAGCCGTTGCGAGGCCAGGATTCCCTGTAGAATTAACACACCCTTTTGATTCCCATGCAACTATAGAAGGTGAATATTTTAACAAAAGAACTCCTTGAAACTCATCCATGAATTCATCAACCGTTACAGGCAAGTTATTCCGGATCGATTGTGAATTAATACCAGTCAATTGACTGAACTCACCCAGATGAGGTGTAATTACAAATTTTGATTTGATTTTTCTAAAAAGATCTAAATTATTATAAAATGGTCTGAGCCCATCTGCATCTAACACCATGGGTTTATTAACTGTTTTTACCAATTTAGTAACCAGTCCAGCTGTTTGACTATTTGATCCCAAACCAGGACCAATAACTAGAGAATCACACCAATCAACATGATCCATTATCATATCATAATTACTTTCAGTGAAAAATCCTTTATCATCATCTTCGCAAGAAATTGTCATTCCTTCAGTAATCTTTTCTTCATAGATAGAATTTAATGATCTGGGAGCACAAGTGATGGCTAATCCTGCTCCACTTCTCAATGTAGCTAATGTAGAGAGATAAGCTGCGCCGGTCATACCAATAGANCCTGCTACAATCAGCACCTTTCCTTGGCGATGTTTATNTGTGGTTATTTCTAGTGGATTAATCAAAGACCGGATTTTTTCCTCCGTCAATTGATGCCATTTTCTTCCACGGAGTTCTTGAACAATATTTGGNAAACCAATATCAACAGGATGGATTTCACCACAATGACTTTTTCCTGGCTCTAATAGCATTCCAAGCTTTGTCAAACCCATAGTAATTGTGTGGTCTGCTTTTACTGCTATAGTAGATACAACACCAGTGTTAGAATTCACACCCGTTGGAATATCCGCNGAAATTGTTATCTTGGATGCATTTAACCATAGTGACCATGGTTCAATATTTCTTTTTAAATCTCCTGAAAATCCAGTGCCAAGAATTGCATCAATCATAAGATCAAATTCAGGTAATGATTCCGGAACTTCAGCTGAATAATAGATAGGAATTTCCTGATCTAAACAAGAATTATGAAATACAAGGCTATCCCCAGTAATATCATTTTTTTCAATTAAAGAATATATTACAACATCATATCCTGATTCTTTAAGTATAGAACCTGCNGCGAATCCATCACCTCCATTGTGTCCCTTTCCACATACAATTCCAATCTTGGGTGAATGAATATTGATTAATTTTGTTTGAACAAAGTTGGCAATTTTCTCTCCTGCATTTCCCATAAGTTTTTCACCTGAGATATCATACTCCATCATAGCTATTTTATCTAATTCTTGGGCTTGTTGTTGCGATAAGACTAGCATTTAAATAATTATTAATGCCATTGCAATAGCATATTCTTTTTCGTGGGAAATACTAACTTCCAATTTTATATATGACAGTTTTTCTATGAGTGATACTATGGGCTCACCATTTTTTCCAGGCAGAATTTCTATTTCATTGAATCCAATTTGATCTACTTCCCCTGTTGATAGAATACATTTTTTAATGGCTTCTTTCGCGGCAAAGCGACCAGCATAATGAAGTGGCGGAGATGCTTTGCTATCACAATAGGAAATTTCTTTCGGAGAAAATGTTTTTTGCCTGAAACGATCACCATGACTTTCTAGCAATCGAGCAATACGTTGGACGGAAATAATGTCCGTTCCGATGTAGGGGTTAGTCGTTGTTCATCTCCTTAATTATACCAACAACTTCATATATATCATTTACATCCCAGTCAGCTCCAGAATTGATGGTCCCGAATGTATCTCCATAGCGGGCAAAAATAGTCTTCATTCCAATTTGTTTGGCACCAACCACATCTCTTTCGGGCCAATCACCTATCATAAGCGCTTCTTCAGGTTCAACATTCAAAACATCCAGAGCCATTTTAAATGGTTTGGCTGAAGGTTTTCGCACACCAGTATCATCATAAGTCAGTACCGGTTCAAATACATGATGAAGGTTTAGGTAATATAGCCTCATCCATGCTTCTCGGCTTGGTGCGTCAGAAACAACAGCCAGTTTAATTCCCATCTTTATCAACTCGATGAGGGTTTTATTAACATTAGGGTAAACCAATAATGTAGCTTCTCTTGCTCTACGATAAGATACAATTCCTGCGGCCAAAATTTTATTGCTAACCTTTCCCACCGTCTGGTTAAGATAATCATCAAAGACCTGTTGATTCTCCCACCCTTTTTCAATATAAAGATCAAAAATATCTTGATAGGCTTTTTCTTCATTAACTGCAAGGCCAGCTTCATTCATGGCTGTTATAGCCGCCTTTACTGAAAACTGCTTCATCTTGATAAAATCAAGCAGAGTATTGTCGAGATCAAATATGATCGCTTTTATCATTAGTTATAAATCAAAGAGTATAAAAACTAATTCTCGTATTTTTGGGGATTCTTGACTCTATCAATTTCGTATTCAGCCATTTTTCGCCATGTACGATCAGCTCGGGACTTTTCAAATGCATTCAGGGCAGCGGTCTTATTACCTTTACCACTACACCATTCAGCAATACCCAATTCAAACCATGCTCCACCAAATCGATTTTTCAATTCAGTGCTACTTCTCGCAGCATTTTTTGCCCCATCACAATTACCTGTGGCATTATGTGCACTTGCCAGCCGAAAAAAGCTCATGGCATCACGCTCGTTCAATGCGACGGCCATTTCTAAAGAAGAAACAGCTTGATTCCAATTTTTCTCCTCCCCATGAATTACACCCAAACTTGAATATCCCTTGGCATAATTAGGATTGACTGTGATTGCCATATTCAAGACTTGCTTCGCTTTTTCATATTTATTTGAGCTTATATATATATCACCCATNGCACCNTATGCTTTATCATATCCAGGATTAATATCCACAGCAGATTCTANTGCNGCAATGGCACCACCCATATCATTCATAGCATTTTTTGCTAATCCTAANGCAAAATAGCCCTTATAAAATTTGGGGTTAACTACGAGTGCTTTTTCATAAGAAGATATTGCCAGATTTTTATCACCCATTTTGGATTGAATCACACCAATCTGATAATANGCTTGGTAAAAGGATTCATCAACTNTCAAAACTTCATCATAAAAAGTCAAAGCTCCTTCAAGATCGCCACGTTTATAGGATTGGTTTCCACTGTTAAAGTAGTTTTTGGCTACATTTTTGATTGCGGCAGAGGCGGTCTTATGCTCAGGATTTATGTCGATAGTTTTATGAAAATAATCAACTGCTTCTTTGAATTCTTTTTTTCTGAAATGGGTCAACCCCATATTAAAAACAGATTCAGGGTAGTTTGGAAATTTNTCATATGCNANACGAAATGATTCAAAGGCATCATCTGCATCTCCATTTTTCATTGAACGAATGCCCTTACTCATTAACGTATTGAGTTCATTCATTGTTTCAAACTCATCTCTAAATGTTTGATTTTCCGGGTCAGCTTCGATGGCTTCTTTTAGAGACTCTCCCGCTTTTTTCAAATCACCGTTCCGTATAGCGACACGCGCAAGGCCTAGATAGGCAGGTGCATACGTAGGATCAGCCTGCAATGTAGCATTAAACCCAATTTCGGCTTTAGAAACCTGACCAGCAGTTAAACTGGCTAGAGCTGAATTATATAGTTCTTCTGGTGATTGGGCCAATAGAATGCCCATAAATACTGTTAAAATTGATACCTTCTTCAACATGTTAATATTTATCCTTATAATTATATATGTTTTGTGCCGAAGGCCGGACTCGAACCGGCACGAGGTTTCCCCCACAGACCCCTCAAGCCTGCGTGTCTACCAATTCCACCACTTCGGCCAATGGTCAATTAATTATTTTCCTTTTCCAGCACTGGTGAATTCGGTAGAGATAACATTTCTGTTGGTGTTTCTAGCGAACCTTCTTCTTGAGCCTGTTCCACAACTGAACCGGCGCTACCGGAAGTGGGCCTACCCAAAAGAGTGATCAAAAGAGCTAAACCCATGAATGTCACTGCTAAATAAGTTGTTATCTTACTTAAAGCTGTTGCAGCGCTCCGCCCACCAAAAATAGTATTGGTTGTTTGTCCTCCAATAGAACCGGCCAAACCTCCACCTTGGCTTGCTTGCATTAAAACAACTGTTACAAGCAATACACTGATAATTGCATGAATTGTAATTAAAAATCCTAACACGATTTACCTCTTAATAATATTTTGCTACTGTTTCAATAATGTTACAAAAACTTTCTACTTTCAAACTGGCACCACCAATAAGGAACCCATCTACNCCTTCAGTCTGAATCAATNCCNCTGCNCTACCTTCNTTTACGGATCCTCCATAAAGGANTGGGATTTCAAGCCCAATTGAACCGAATAANTTNTTCAGATTTGACTTNACATNTAAATGAGCNTCAGCAACCTGTGTTTCGGATGCTGTTTCTCCTGTACCNATAGCCCATACTGGCTCATAGGCTATGACAAANTTTTNGGGATCAATATTATCTAAATTTTTCAATCCAAGTTCAATNTGTTGTTTTAATACAACANCAGTCAATCCAGATTTTCGATTTTCAAGCGTTTCACCAATGCAAAAAATCGGAACCAGACCACCATTTACCACCGCATGAATCTTTTGATTGATCCAATCATCCGATTCACCAAATAAATGCCTTCGTTCTGAGTGCCCCAAAATCACATAGGTAATCCCTGTAGATTTCAGCATATCCACTGATACTTCGCCAGTAAAAGCCCCTTGGGATTCATCGTGCACGTTTTGCGCACCAACACCAAAGGATGAAGCACTTAAAGATTCCACAATGGATAANAGCACAGTAAAAGGCGGGCAGAATATAACCTTTGCATCTACCTTATCCAATATACGATTTTGGATTTCACCGACGAAAGATACACCTTCTTCGATGGTTTTATTCATCTTCCAATTCCCAGCTACGATTGGTTTATTTTTCATTTAAATCTCCAAAGAATAAATACCTGGCATAATATTCCCTGACAAAAGTGCCAGAGATGCACCTCCACCAGTTGATACATGACTTATTTTATTCATTAGTTCAAATTTCTTAATAGCNGCTGCTGAGTCGCCACCTCCAACGATTGTTATTACATCATTCTCNGTTGCTGTGGCAATCTGAAGAGCTATCTGTTCTGTACCATGATGGAAACCATTTACTTCGAAAACGCCCATTGGTCCATTCCATAGTATAGTACCAGAATCAGCAATAATTTGAGAAAATTGTTTAACTGTATCCGGACCGATATCCAAACCCATAAGGTGATTTGGAATTTTACCTGTGACATGGATTGAACTATCTTTGGCGTGATCCATGGACTCGGCACAAACAAGATCTTTTGGAAAAACCAAATTGACTTGGCCACGGGCTTTTGCCATAATATGTTTTGCCGTTGATANCATGGCTGGATCCACCAATGAATTTCCTATATCTTTTCCCTGAGCTTTTAAAAATGTGAACGCCATACCACCACCAATGAGAATATGGTCGGCCTGTGAAATAAATCGGTTGATCATATCCAGTTTAGAATTGATCTTTGAACCACCTAAAATGACAGTCAATGGCTTATTAGGATTTATCATTACATTAGATAAATACTTTAATTCAGTTTCAACGAGAAATCCCATTCCCTTATGGATAAATTGTTTGGTTACTCCAACATTGGATGCATGAGATCTATGTACCATCCCAAAGGCATCATTTATATAAACTTGACCATGTTTAGCTAATTTGGAACTAAAATCACTATCATTCTTGGTTTCTTCAACATGAAACCTAAGATTTTCAAGAAGATGAATTTCACCTGCCCTAAGACCTAAGGTTACATCATGGGCATTCTCTGAGACACAATCATCTGAAAATTTGATTGGCATTTCGAGAAGATCAGCTAATTTCTCCCCTACAGGCATTAAACTCAATCTAGGGTCAGGTTGTCCCTTTGGTCTACCCAAATGAGACATCAGAATTACTTTTGCACCCGATTTTAAACAAAATTGAATTGTGGAAAGTGCCGCCCGGATACGAAAATCATCCAAAACACGATCATTCTCGATAGGAACATTAAAGTCCACCCTAATTAGGATGCGCTTTTCTTTTAGGTCAAAGGATTTAAGTGTTTTTATCACGAGGTGTATCTAATTGTATTTTTGAGGTCGTGAACTTACAAACGCATTTTCCATATTTTTAACACGTTCTTATCGGTTTATAGTGGTTTATAAAAGGCAATATTTAAATACCCCATTATCTGAATCTACATAGAATTATATTTATATCGATCAATAGAGAAGGTAATTTTATGATATAATTATGCCTAGAGATCCAAAATCATCCATTAATTTTCAAGACCTTATGCTCAACCGGATCCACGAGATTCTACTTGTGGCCAGTCCATACGATGCATTCATCCTTGAAGAGGATGGCCGACTTACCCAACAGATACTCTATGAATACCTAGGCATGAACTTATCCTATGCTCCTCGTGTTTGGCATGCTAAAAATGCAAGCACGGGCCTTAGAATGTTATCTAAAAGAAGTTATGATCTTGTCATCGTCATGATGCGGATCGCTGATATGGATCCCATCACATTTGGAGAAAAGGTAAAGTCTGACTACCCGGATAAACCTATTATTTTACTAGCATTTGACGAATCAGAGATTACAGTCTTACCCCAGAAACGACTTGAAGAAACCATCGACAAAGTCTTCATTTGGTCAGGAAACGCTAATCTCTTCCCTGCGGTGATCAAGAACATTGAAGACAGAATGAATTTGGAGAGAGATTATAAGATCGCAGACATACGTGCAATTATCATTGTAGAGGATAATCCCAGATACTATTCTATCATACTGCCATTGATCTATCGCACAGCTCTCCAACACGCTAGGAATTTGATTAATAAAAGTCTATCTGATACAGATAGACTTTTACTTTTCAGGGCACGGCCAAAGATCATTCTTGTATCCACTTTTGAAGAAGCCGTGACCCACTATGATAATTATCGCCACAACATCTTGGGAATTATATCTGATGTCCGCTTCCCAAAAAATGGAGAATTGGATCAATACGCAGGAGTAAAACTTGCTGAATACATTCGTGAAAAAGATTCAGATATGCCAATGGTGCTTCAATCAACCAACCCTAACCACGAAAAGGATGCCAATGAGGTCAACGCGTCCTTTATCCATAAAGAATCAGGAACACTCCTGCAAGATTTAGAAGACTTCATCGTAAACAATTTTGGTTTTGGAGATTTTATTTTTAGAGATCGCCGGGGCAAAGAAATATTCCGAGCCAGCAATCTTAAATCACTTAAGGATTCACTAAATAAAATACCTGAAAAAACCCTGAAATTCCATGCATCAAAAAACCATTTCTCAAACTGGTTGGCCGTTAGGGGTGAGTTCTCTATTGCATCAATTATTCGACCTCTTAAGATAAGTGATTTCAATGCTTTAGATGATTTACGTAAACTAATAATTGAACAAATTGATATTGTAATCCAGGCCCATAATGAGGGTCGCATCGTTCAATATTCATCAACCGCAAAAGATGAAAGCCTCAATTTTGTTAGATTGGCTACTGGCTCTCTTGGTGGTAAGGCCAGAGGTCTCGCTTTTGCTAATAATTTATTGTCTGAATCCAAAATTGGTGAAAAATATCCGAATCTCGATTTAAGAGTACCTAAAGTTGCTGTTATTGGAACCGATGAATTTGATCACTTCATGGATGAGAATAAATTATGGAAGATAGCCTTCTCTAAAAAGAAATCAGATAAAGCCATCATCAAAGCATTCTTGAGAGGGAAACTTAATAAGGAATTGACTAAAACACTCTCAAAGTACCTTTCCGATGTAAAATACCCTATCGCTATAAGGTCATCTAGTTTGTTAGAAGATTCCCAATACCAACCGTTGGCTGGTATGTACGCAACTTATATGCTACCCAATTCGGATAAATCAAAAACNGAGCGGTTGGATCAACTAACTAAANCCATCAAACTTGTCTATGCCTCAACATATTTAAAAGAGCCTAAATCCCTCATCGCAGGGTCTATTCACCGNCATGAAGAAGAAAAAATGGCTGTTATAATCATGGAGTTAGTCGGGAAAAAACACGATAATTTATTCTACCCATCAGCCAGTGGATCCGCTCAGAGTTTCAATTATTATCCTGTTTCTTATATGAAACGGGAAGAAGGCGTAGCTTATATTGCTTTAGGACTAGGAAGAACTATCGCTGAAGGTGAAAAATCACTAAGATTCTCACCTAAATATCCAGCAATTACTCCNCAATATTATTCTGTTANATCCACCATTGATAATTCTCAAAATCAATTCTATGCGTTAGACCTGAAAAAGGGATCACGCCTTCTCAAGCACGGCGAAAAAGAAAATACATCTTTATTTGATTTGGACACTGCTGAAAANCATGGTGAACTACACTGGGCTGGTAGTGTTGTATCTGAAACAGATAATGTAATACGGGATTCACTCAGNCATTCAGGTACAAGGGTGATAACNTTCCCTNCGNTATTAAAATGGAAATCNGCTCCNATTCCAGANATATTAATCGACGTATTAGCTATGGGTGAGAATGCTTTAGGTTGTCCAATTGAAATNGAATTTGCTCTNAATCTTCACAAAAACCAAAAAAGAAACCACCAATTCTGTCTCCTCCAAATAAAACCTATGGTCACTGGAGGACTTGATCGTGTCTTGGAANTTAAATCAATCCACAAAAAAGATATTTTATGTAAAAGTACAGTCGCTCTAGGAAATGGACTAATAGAAAATATCCAAAATATTGTCATCGTTGATCCAAAAACATTTGATGCATCTCAAACACAGACCATTGCAAAGGATATTGAACATATAAATAACAAGATGCCTAAGGGTGAGCAATATATTTTAATTGGGCCCGGTCGATGGGGATCAGCTGACTCTTGGTTGGGGGTCCCAGTCGAATGGGATCAAATATCTCAGGCAAAAGTGATCATCGAATATGGTTTGGATGATTTTCCTGTAGATCCATCCTTTGGNAGTCATTTCTTTCAGAATGTTACCTCTATGAGNATTGGCTACTTCACCATCAATCATAANAAAAAGAAAGATCNTCTGGATCTNAGCTGGCTCAATAAACAGAAAGTTAAAGCCGTAACCAAGCATACCAAATGGATTCATTTGGATCGCTCATTAACAGTTACAATTGACGGGCAAACTGGTGAAGGTACTATAGTAAAACCATTGGATCCCATCCAGGAGGACATGGACGAACACGAAGCCTCAGGGATATAAAAAAGCCCCACTTTGTATATTCTAAAGCAGGGCTATTAAATATATANTAGAATTCAGCTTGGGCTAAACAACCCCTTGATCCATCATGGCATCAGCCACTTTTATGAATCCTGCGATATTTGCACCTTTAACATAATCAGTATAATCACCGTCTTTACCATGTGTTACACAAGACGTATGGATGCTTTGCATAATCAGATGAAGTTTTTGATCTACCTCTTCTCTCGTCCATGAGATNCGACTGGAGTTTTGGCTCATTTCTAAACCCGANACAGCCACNCCGCCTGCATTAGCTGCTTTTCCNGGACCGAAAAGAATTTTACTACCCAAGAAGACTTCAACAGCATCTGGATCTGAGGGCATATTGGCGCCTTCCGCAACAGCAATACATCCATTTTTCACCAAGGTTTTTGCTTCTGCTTCATTNATTTCATTTTGAGTCGCACAAGGCAATGCCACATCACAGGATATACTCCATGGACGTTTACCCTCCAAATAGTTCCCACCAAACTCATCGGCATATTCTTTTATTCTACCACGTTTTACATTTTTCAGATTCATAACGTAATCCAATTTTTCCCCATTGATACCTTCTGGATCATGGATAGTACCACCAGAATCAGAAAGAGTAACCACTTTTCCGCCTAGATCATTAACTTTTTCAGTGGCATACTGTGCTACGTTTCCTGAGCCAGAGATAGAAACTGTTTTACCTTCAAATGTTTCATTTTTGGTATTTAGCATTTCATTAGCGAAATATACNCAGCCATATCCCGTAGCTTCAGGACGAATCAGACTTCCACCCCAGTCCAGTCCTTTTCCGGTCAATACGCCCGTAAATTCGTTACGAATACGCTTATATTGGCCAAACAGGTAACCTATTTCGCGGCCACCTACACCAATATCCCCAGCAGGTACATCCGTATCAGGACCAATATGACGACATAATTCTGTCATNAAGGATTGACAAAAACTCATTACTTCATTATCAGATTTACCTTTCGGATCAAAATCGGAACCACCCTTACCTCCACCCATTGGCAATGTTGTGAGGCTATTCTTAAATACTTGCTCAAAACCTAAAAATTTGAGTATACCCAGGTTGACTGATGGATGGAAACGAAGGCCACCTTTATAAGGGCCAATGGCCGAATTGAATTCAACACGAAATCCACGGTTGACTTCCACATCTCCACGATCATTCCGCCAAGGGACCCGAAACATAATAACTCGTTCCGGTTCAGTAATTCTTTCTAGGATTTTTGCATGAACATAATCNGGATGATCCTGTAGGAAATCCCAGAGGGATTCAACAACTTCACTGACGGCTTGGTGAAATTCTTTCTCACCATGATTTTTGGCCTCTATATGGCCCATAAATTCTTCAATTGAATTGTACATTAGCTCTCCTAACGACGATACGGCTTAAATTGAATATGGTATTTTTTATTGTTTAAAAACTGGCGGAAATTAAAAGGGAAAAAGGGAAAATTCGCACATAATTTGTTTGAAGAAAGATATTTAAGTAAAGTAATTTTCCGAGCTTTTTTAAGATGATATGGCGGAGTAGCTCAGCTGGTTAGAGCATCGGAATCATAATCCGAGTGTCGGGGGTTCGAGTCCCTCCTCCGCTACTAAATTATCGTGAATTCATGATCTATTTTCACGATTAATTAGTTTCGTTCTTATTAAGTATCAGCCTTATTTTTAAGCAATTAATTCCAAAGGAGATAACTGAAATGAAAAAAATCAGTTTACTAATAATAGCTATCACTACAATTGCATCTGCACAACTCCGTGTTGGGATAGATGTGTCAAGACAATTATCTTTAAGTGGTTTACCAGCTGAAACAGCCGATGGAATGGGATTTACCCTCGGATATGAACAAACGCTTTTTAGTCTAGTAGGCTTAGGAGCCGAATATTCAGCAGCAGGAGATGAAGGTATTGACATGCTATATGGATATGCTGTTGCTAAGTTACCTCTTGGTTTTCCAATGCTAAGAGGAATTGCTAGAGCTGGGTACTCTTTGCCAATGGGCGATGCAGCTGATTACTATGACGCTG
The DNA here is from genome assembly GCA_002704905.1 of Fidelibacterota bacterium. Classification (GTDB taxonomy): domain Bacteria; phylum Fidelibacterota; class Marinisomatia; order Marinisomatales; family TCS55; genus TCS55. Next base: position 5,579 of record PAIR01000064.1, on the reverse strand, counting down.
GCTTAGCATATGGTGCAGGTTTAAGATTCAAGCTTCCATTGTTTCCAATAGGATTAGAAGCATTATATACAATGCATAATCTTGAAATGAAGTCAACTGGAGATGATCTTGGTGACATGCTTGCTTCACTATTAAAACTTAAATACAATGTTATGACACTGACTGCAACATATTCATTCTAATTAAATTCTATCTAAATAATAAAACCCCCTACCTATCATCGATAGTAGGGGGTTTTTATTTTATATTTATTTTATCTACAATAGTTTGACATTTAAGGGCTGCACCTTTTTCAATCATTCCTAAAAATACTTTTTTCCCAAATTCATCTTTCCTCTCAAATCGCCGTTCTAATCCTATAGGCGATTCACCTGTGATCATTTTAAAAAAGACACAAGCTGCTAAATAAGTACCCACAGCAGAAGGATGCTTGTTATCGCTTGTAAAGACAGGTATGGATGGATGCGCTTTTTGAAAAAGCCTAAATGCGGTTCCAACTGGTGCCATTCTTGAATTAGTTTTCTCTGCAATCGATTTCAATGAATACTGAATTGGGTCACTACCTTCATACTTTTTTTGGTTAATAGCAGGAAACATCCATGTCCCATAAATAATTACTTCACTTTGTTTTGAATGTAATAATTTGATGAAGCGGTTAAAATATTCATGTGACTCTTTTTGTTTTAATAAAGGATTTGAACTATAGTCTTGAAGAATAACTATTGAAAAGGATTCATTATCAATCAATGATCTTGTTAATAGACTTCTTTCGCTATTCCAATGATCTTTAAGAGTTGCACTTCCTGCTGTAGACTGATATATATTTAATGAAATCCCTCTTTCTTTAGCCATAGATTCCACTACGGATGGAAGATTCCAATAATAAGTGAAGCTGTTCCCAACAAATAATATTTTCTGATTTTCTTGGCTTTGAGCGAAGATTGCCCACGTGAATAGGGCAATTGCTATCCATTTCTTAGCCATTTGGATTATATATATTGATTTAATTTTTATCATTAATTATTTTATTAATATGAACTTGAAAACTGTTAGTCTATTAAAGAGACTAAAATTCCGAATGGAAAGTTAAATTGGAATTTTAATTTTTTCAGACATCTAATAGCTTTAATTTTACCTATAAGCGGAGCAAGCACATCATCTGTTTGTTGTAAAGAAATAATCCGATTAGGTAAATAGGAGATTATCCATGTTGAAAAAAATTACAATCTTAGGATTTCTGTCGGCTATACTATTGGTCAGCTGTAACGAAAGACAGGAAACACCCTTTAAGATCGATTATGAAAAATACGAATTAGATAACGGATTAACTGTCATCCTCCACGAGGATAAATCAGATCCTATTGTTAGTGTAGCAATTCAGTATCATGTTGGATCTAACCGAGAGATACCTGGAAGGACTGGGTTTGCACATCTTTTTGAACATATGCTTTTCCAGGAATCCCAAAATGTCGGACAAGACCAGTTCTTNAAAAAGATTCAGAATGCTGGAGGCACCCTTAATGGAGGAACCAATAAAGATGGCACTGTTTATTATGANGTTGTTCCAAAAAATGCATTAGAGACTGTTCTTTGGCTAGAGTCTGACCGNATGGGTTGGCTCCTTTCAACCGTAACNCAGGCCGCATTTGAGAATCAACAAGAAGTTGTTCAAAATGAAAAACGTCAACGAGTAGATAATCGACCTTATGGACACTCCAATTATNTNATGATTAAAAATATGTATCCTGANGATCATCCATATAACTGGACTACCATTGGTGAGTTGGAAGATCTCCAAAATGCCACTCTAAAAGACGTTCGAGATTTTTATGAAGAATGGTATGGCCCAAACAACGCTACCATGGTTATTGCCGGGGACATAAAAAAACGAGAAGTAAAACAATTGGTTGAAAAGTANTTTGGAGAGATAAAACCAGGTCCAGATAATGGCGATCCCGAACCGATGCCGATACANCTTTCTGAAACCAAAAAAGTTTATCACGAAGACAATTTTGCTCGTTCTCCTCGTTTGTCCATGAATTTCCCGACTGTTGATCAAGGTCACTTTGATGCAGCTGCTTTAGAACTGTTAGGGCAACTTTTGGGCGAAGGTAAAAAAGCACCATTATATAAAGTAATTGTTGAACAAAAGAAACTAGCACCAAGCCTTTTCTCATATAGTAACACCCAAGAAATTGCAGGCACCTTCAATGTGACTGTTACTGGCTTTCCGACAACCAATCTTACAGATGTAGAAAATGCTGTACATGAAGCATTTAATNTGTTTGAATCTGATGGATTCACCANTGAAGATTTGGAAAGATTGAAAGCNAAATATGAAACTGGATTTTATAATAGTATTTCATCTGTATTGGGTAAAGGTTTTCAACTCGCACGCTATAATGAATATTATGGCTCCCCAGATGCAATCTCAGAAGAACTCCAGAAAGTACTGGATGTGAATATTAGCGATGTCAAACGAGTCTATGAAAAGTATATTAAAGATCAGAATTACGTGATGACTAATTTCGTTCCTAAAGGAAAACTAGACCTCGTTGCTGAAGGTTCTGTTCTATTCCCTATTAAAGAAGAAAAGATTGTTGAAAACATTGATAAAGTAGCTGGTGAAGGTGGTATGGATGTTGCTCAAATTCCATCATCTTTTGACCGATCTGTTGAACCGCAGACTGGATCACAGCCCCGCTTAAATCTACCAAAAATTTGGAAACACGAATACGATAAAGGTGTTTCTATCTATGGTGCCAAACATGATGAATTACCACTTGTTAGTTTTGGAATTACAATAGAAGGTGGAATGCTGCTTGACAACCCCAACAAAATAGGAGTAGCCAATCTCATCACCGATATGATGATGGAAGGAACAGCAAACAAAACTCCCATTGAATTAGAAGAAGCAATTGATGCCTTGGGTTCTTCAATAAATATGTATACAGGAAAACAGTCAATTAATGTTGAGGTGAATACACTAAAACGTAATTTTGAAGCTACACTTGCACTAGTAGAAGAGATTCTATTTGAACCACGATGGGATTCAACAGAATTTGACCGGATTAAGCGCGAAACTGTTGAGTCTATTAAACGTCGCTCTGCAGTACCTTCCTCTATAGCATCAAACGTCTATAATAAACTCAATTATGGCAACCATATTCTTGCGAATTCAACAACAGGAACAGTTTCATCTGTAGAATCTATTGATCTGGATGATCTAAAAAACTTCGTCAGCAGCAATTTCTCCGCTGACCTAAGTACGATAAGCATTGTGGGAGATATCAGCCGTAGTGAAGCTATTAACGCCTTTAAAGGGCTCGTAGGTCGCTGGGATGTAAAGCAGGTTTCATACCCCGATTATAAAATGCCTGAACCAAATAGTAATGCTACAGCTTATTTTGTTGATGTACCAAACGCTAAGCAATCTGAAATTCGGATAGGTTACCTCAGCTTAAGGCGCACCCATCCTGATTTCTACGCGAATACAGTAATGAATATGAAGCTCGGAGGAAATTTCAGTGGCAATGTAAATATGGTACTCCGCGAGGAAAAAGGATTTACCTATGGCGCCCGAACCGGATTTAGTGGTTCTAAATTTCCAGGTACATTTACAGCATCATCTGGCGTTAGATCTAATACCACGGAAGAATCAGTCAATATTTTTAAAGATATTATGACTAACTATCGCAACCCAATTGAACAAGCTGATTTAGAATTCACAAAGAATGTAACTTTGAAATCTAATGCCCGTCGGTTTGAAACATTGGGAGCACTCCGTGGAATGATCTCAAATATTGCGACCTATGACCTCCCTTTTGATTATATTAAAGATCAGGAAGATATAGTGCGAAATATGACGGTAGAAAGCCATAATGAATTAGTGAAAAAATATATTCGCCCTAATGAGATGATTTATCTCGTAGTTGGAGATGCAGCCACTCAACTTGATGGAATGAAGTCTCTTGGATTTGGTGATCCCATTCTACTAGATGCAGATGGCAATCCTTTGAAATAATTCTAGAATCTAATCCAATTTAAATTAAAAACCCTCCGTGTCAAGCAGAGGGTTTTTTATAAATTTCATTATGAATTTATTCCCTTCAATCAATGAATGGATCCTATTTGGTGCCATATTCCTTGGTATATTTGGCGTTTTAGGTATCTCTGAATGGATCCGCAAATCATTAGGAAAACCACCGGAATCCACACGAAAATTTGTACATATATTTGTGGGGTTAATTGTTTCTATTTGTCCATTATTATTTAAATCAAATATTCAACTGATTACTCTATCTTCTTTATTTACAATAATTAATCTTATTTTACTTAAGCTGAATAAGTTTTCCAGCTTACATGATACCTCTCGCAAAAGTTATGGCACAGTTTATTTTCCCTTATCCGTATTTATCCTATCCTTTTTCTGGTGGGATAAGCCCATATCTTTGATTTTGTCTATATTGGTTATGACCTTGGCTGATCCGATTGCTGCTACTGTTGGACAAAAAAGCCGTACTACATTTATTCCTTGGCGTGATCATAAATCTCAAAGAGGATCTTTGGCCATGTTTGGAGCTAGCGCAATCATTATCATGCTAGGAACAGATATTTTAGCACGTATCTATGGAGCAGCTTTTTTAATACCTTTACCTGTACTTGTTGGCGCCAGTTTATTCACTGCGTTTGCAGCGACTTTGGCTGAATCGGTTAGTTTCAAGGGAACAGATAATTTATCTACGCCAATTATCACATTTTTATCATATGAAATCTTCCTCATAAACTACACTCATGGAACACTCTCAACATTATTGATATGGACATTCTTTTCTTTGGTTATATTTGGATTGGCCTTGAATAGACGTTCACTATCCTCAAGTGGTGCTATTAGCGGTTACTTGGTTGGAATAATTATTTTTGGAGCTGGTGGATGGCTATGGATCACGCCATTGGTTTTTTTCTTTATTTCTTCATCTATATTATCACATTTACATCAAAAAAAATATGCGGAACGAAATATACTGCAGGTTTTGGCCAATGGGGGCGCTGGCGCATTATTTTCTATTTACTATTTCTTTTGGCAATTCCCACCTGCTATAGTCCTTTATCTTGGTGCAATTGGTGCGGCAACAGCTGATACATGGGCTACTGAGATTGGATTTTATTCCAAGTCTAAACCGCGACTTGTTTTCTCAAAAAAGATTGTTGATCATGGTGTTTCAGGCGGCATAACATTTTTGGGCATTGTTGGATCCATATTGGGGGCACTTATCATTGGCATTTTGGGTGAGGAAATACTTGGTTTGAATGACCTTCTCATCCCTATCTGTGTGGCAGGTTTAGTAGGCTCTTTAACCGATTCGATTTTAGGCCGGTTTATTCAAGCTCAATTCAAATGCACTAAATGCGATGAACAAACAGAAGACCGTTATCATTGTGATAAAAAAACGATACGCATATTTGGATCCAGATGGATCGGTAATGATATGGTGAATTTTATCAATACAATTGTTGGTGCAGGTGTAGCTTATGTCTTATGGATGAATTATGGATAAATCACATCGTTACCAAAATGT
>PAIR01000063.1 GCA_002704905.1 Fidelibacterota bacterium | reverse complement strand
TAATAGCGCTGCAAAATCAAAGTTGGATAATCTTCTTGCAGTTGCTAAATCGGGCGATAATGTCATGCCATCCATTATTGATGCTATCCGATCTGAATGCACCCTGGGCGAAGTAGCAGATACTTTTCGATCATGCTTCGGTGAATATCAATAAATGTAACTATTTTTATATTTTATTTATATATTATTAATATTACAATATGTCATATTAAATAGATCAATTAATTTAATTTGAAACAATTGATAAGATTGAGTATTTAAATAAAAAAAGTCTATAATTAATTATTGTTAATCCGCTTTTAAGGATGATTTTATGAAGAAACTAAATTTATTATTCCTTACATTATTTTTCATATCATGTGGTAAGCAAACTGCACCGCCTCTTGCACTTCAGGATACAGAACCAGCTGATACAGCTAATGAATTTAATCGTTCAAATTTGCCTAAAGCACCTGAAGCTACTTTTGCAGCAAGACCAGTTGAAAATGATGTCCCTGACCATGGCCCGACACCTGATCCAGAACCAGATGCTGATAATGATGATAAAGATGAGCTAACAATTGAGCCGATTCTTTATGAAGATTTTGCATGGGAAAAACATTTAGTTAAGCCAGATGATTTTCTAATCAAAATCGCTAAAAGAGAATATGGCGATTTCCGTCTATGGCGTCACATATATGCCTGGAACAAAGATGAAATTGGTGATAATCCAAATATTATTTATCCTTATAACTTTTTGAATTTGCAACGGGAACGCTTAAAAGCGAAAACCGCCGAACCTACTTTTACTAACTACACTGTTCAATCCGGTGATAACTTATGGAATATTGCAGGGAATAAATATGGAGACGCAAAATCCTGGATTATTCTTCTCTGGGATAATGAAGAATCCATTAAAGCAACCGCTGGTATCCTTAATCCTGGAATGACCTTGAAAATTCGAGAGAGACTAGACCCCAACGCTTAAATCTCGATGCTTTTCACTAACCTGGTTCAGGCTAATCTTAAAACCAGGATTTTAGGTAAACAGATTGAATATTATTCCCGTCTAGATTCTACAAATTCTGAAGTCTGGGAGATTATTAATAAGGGTGCCCAATCGGGTGTCCTTATTGTTACAGACAATCAATTCAATGGAAAAGGCCGCTCAGGTCGAACTTGGTTTTCCACTCCCGATAAAAGCCTTACCTTTTCATTACTAATTTGTTCTAACCTTGATGCAAATCTTTCAAACTGGCTTCCCATTATAAGTGGCCTAGCTGTACATAAAGCTTTATCCCTATTTGATACACCTATAAATCTTAAGTATCCCAATGATCTAATTCTTGATGGTAAAAAAGTGGGTGGTATCCTTTGTGAATCTAAAGTTAAAGGTGATGAATTAAACCAGGTGGTTATTGGGGTTGGACTCAATGTAAATGAAACGAAGGATGATTTTGATGACCGACTTCAAGCCACATCCATGAAAATTTATTCAGGAAAATTCTATCAGAGGGAAAGGGTACTGGCAGAAATATTGAATGAATTGGAACCACTTCTTGATGGACTGCCAAGTAATATTGACTTGGTAAAATCTCAATGGGAATCTGCTTGTGATCATATGAATAAAGACGTTCAATTTCATCATGGAGATAATATAATAAATGGTTTTTTCAAATCATTGGGGGATTCGGGAACTGCAGTTTTAGATATTAATGGTAAAGATACTGAATTTTATTCTGGTAAAATTCTTTAATTAAAACCGATGCATAGGTGACACCTTAATTTGAATTTCATAATTACCGAATTTTTCTTTCAGACTCTTTTCTAAGTCTTGATTAAATAGGATGATATTCTTTTGAGTCATCCCTGTCTTCATGTTAGTTCCAAAGAGAATGACTTTATGGCTTTGAGTATTGACAATTCGGATATCATGAAAATCCGTTATTCGATCATCTTGTGCTGTAACATTAGATAAATGATTCATCACACTCTGAACGAGAGGATCATTGGGATGAACCGGATCCAAATGAATAGTTGGTTCTACACCCAAAACTGCCTCTAGTCGACTTTCTACTTCTTCTGAAATATCATGGGCATCTCCAGTAGATTTTACTGCATCAATTTCCACATGGACACTGGCAAACTTATCATGACCGTAACTATGAACCGTAATATCGTGGGCTCCCAAAACACCATCTACATCCAAGACAATTTGACGAATGGATTCTACTTCTTCCATTGATGGTGGTCTCCCTATAAGGTCATCCACCGCATCTTTAGCAATATCGTATCCAGTATAAATTAGAAAGAAAGATACCCCTAACCCAGCCCATCCATCAAAGGCAGGGTAGCCGAATTTTCCAGCGACAAGCGCACCAACAACTAATAAACTGGAGATGGCATCCGCACGGTGATGCCATGCATCGGCATGTAAAGTCCCAGACGCGATTTTAGATGATAAAAATTCAGCATATCTAGCTGTCAATTCTTTTAATAAAATAGTTACTAGCAAGACTAATACCATCCACCATTCAGATAATATAGATTCTGGATTACGAATTCGTTCAACAGATGTTTGGATAAACTCAATCCCTGCCACCATTAACAGAACGGAAATAATCAATGTTGCAATATATTCTGCCCTACCATGGCCGTAAGGATGTTCTACATCCGCAGGTTTTTCTGTCTGTTTAAACCCCCAGATCACAACAACGGATGATATTACATCAGAAAGAGTGTGTACAGCATCAGCTATAACACTGACAGCCCCCACCATAAGACCAATAGATAACTTTATAAAAAATAGAATACCATTAATAATAACAGAGATACGTCCCTGTAATATTCCAATTTTTGTCCGATAAATCTGTCCCGACTCTCTAATTATTGGGACAAATTTATTGGTTAATAATTCAAACACGTAATATCAAATTCAAATAGCTGCAATCTTGTCAGCAATAAATACTTTTAAGATTGAAAAACTGTGAAGATTATAACAAAATTTATGAATCATATGCCCCTATTCCTGTTATTTTTTCTCCAATTATCAGAGTATGCATTTCATGGGTACCTTCATAAGTATACACTGATTCAATATTAGCCATATGGCGAATCGGTGAATAATCTTCGACAATACCATTACCTCCTAGTATTTCTCTTGCAGTCCTCGCAATGTCTCTGGCCATTACACAGTTACTCCGTTTCGCCATAGACACTTGTTGGAAAGTCATTTTTCCTTCATCTTTTAACCTTCCTAAGCGGTAAGCCAACAATTGAGATTCAGTTATCCTCGTGATCATATCCGCCAGTTTAGCCTGAGTTAACTGATAACCGGCAATGGGTTTAGAAAACTGTTTTCGATCTTTAGAATATTCCAGGGCAGTGTTATAACAATCAACGGCAGCTCCCACCATACCCCAAGCGATGCCATAGCGAGCTTGTGTCAAACAGCTTAATGGTCCTTTTAATCCTTCAATTTTTGGAAGTCGTGCCGAATCCTTTACTCTTACATTATCCATAGAAAGTTCTGATGTAATAGAGGCTCGAAGACTCAATTTTCCGTGAATATCGCTCGATGTAAATCCGCTCATACCTTTTTCCAACAAAAACCCGCGGATAATCCCTTCTTCATCTCGGGCCCAAACAACAGCCACATCAGCCAATGACCCATTTGTAATCCACATTTTATTACCATTGATAATCCAATCTTCGCCATCTCGTTTACATCGAGTGGCCATGCCCCCTGGATTTGATCCATAATTCGGCTCAGTGAGACCAAAACATCCAATCAAAGTTCCTGCACCTAATCCAGATAGCCATTTGGACTTTTGCTCATTAGAACCATAAGCATGGATGGGATACATGACTAACGCGCCCTGTACACTGGCAAAGGATCGTAAACCAGAATCTCCCCTTTCTAATTCATGCAGAATGAGTCCATAAGCCACATTACTTACACCTGCACCACCTGACTCTTCAGGAAGAGCTGAACCCATGAATCCCAACTCACCTAATTTAGGGACCAATTCCATAGGGAAAGTTGCATTCTCATAATGCCCATTTATAACAGGCATAAATTCTGTTTGAACAAAATCGTACGCTGTCTGTTGAATAAGTAATTCTTCTTCGGATAAAAGTTCAGATATGTTGTAAAAATCAGGCCCTAATTTTTTCATAATTTTCCTTTACTGTGATGTTGAAATTACGGTATATCTTTCCTTATTTCGAAATGATCTCATGCTGTTCTTCCATGCCCATTGAAATGAGATAGGGTTCCTTTTTTTGCCGTTTTATAAATGATTCTTTTGAATCTAAATCAAGCCAATTTTGTTGAATCATGATCTGACCGATCGATCCACCGAGCGTATTACCGGGGCCAAGTAATACCAGTTTATCCGGGCAAAATTCTTTAAGTGCNACCGTAANGGCATGGTTAAAATTGTANGGTCGAATTACTTGGNAATCTAAAGTATANTTGAANAGTGNTGAAGGTTCTGTTGAGTATTGNGACCAAATATATCCTCGACCNTCNACCAAAGGAANGGACGGCTTTTGAAAAAGTGATATTGATAATTCACTCATTGCTTTAATAGAAACTGATTCCATAAGTGGCGTATGAAATGCTGCATGATAAGGCAGTTGGANGGGATATTTATCCTCTTTAGGGAGTTTTATTAATAGCGCATNTAACGATTNCTGAGCACCTCCAATAACAACATANCCCCCNAAATAAATTGATATATGGGCACCAAAATTATTGATTTCATTCATTACCATTTCATTTTTGGATTTATCTAATTGCCAATTTTCATCTACNATAGGATAAATGATTTGCCCACCGATAATGCCTCCTTTCATCATGGAACCCATTGTATTAATCAAACGATATGCATTCTCCGAATTGAGAGCACCACTTAAGGCCAGAGCAATATACCATCCCATGGAATTTCCTGTTATTGCCACAATCTCATANCTACCTTTATTAATAGAACAATAATCGCTCAAACTGCACGCATAAATGAGAGGTGATGCATGTTCTCCGGCCATATGGACTTTGGCCTTGAAGNGCATGCTATCCAATTCAGTTAGTGTTGGAAGTCCCAATTTTTTTCGCTGGTTATCCATCCATCCTATCTGTTTATCTGCGTGAACAATCTTTGATTTTAAATAATTTGATGTGTTTCGGGTATATGATCCCCGTCCTGGACAAATAACTACGATCCTCTCTTTAGGCATTCACTAGCTCCAGTGAATTTTGTATTATNGATTCCTTGCTAGGTAGCGTGGCNGTTGCAGCTTCGCCNAAAGATATAAAACTGTCTTCTGCTGCNTGTAGTTTAATGTTTANCGGTTTTGTGGATTCATCCATTAATCGATTAAANATNCCTTCNCCANANCAACCTGACCTTCTACATTCATCAACGATAAGCACCTTTTTACAAGTACCTATTGCATTCAATAATTGCTTTATATTGATGTCTGAAAGCCATCGAAGGTCAATTACTTTTATCTTTTTTTTCAGTTTTTTCTCGATCGCTTTTTTTGCCTGGAGTGATAAATATAATCCATTGCCAAATGTGATAATGGTTAGAGATCTTCCGTTCCCATAAGTTGCAAACTCTCCGACAGGAATTTTTTCTTTTATAGAAGGGTATTGGAATCTCCATTTCCCATCTTTCGGTTTATAGAGATCTTTAGTCATGTAAAGTGCAATCGGTTCGACNAAAACNACAACGCGNCCATTTTCNTATGCTTCCCTAACGGCTGTACGTAACATCATNACCGCATCGGCACCATTGGATGGTACCGCTAGAATCAAACCTGGAATATCTCGAAAAATTGTGAGCGAATTATCATTGTGAAAGTGACCACCAAATCCTTTTTGATAAGCCAATCCCGGTACGCGAAGNACCANTGGATTAATGAATTGTCCTTTNGANAAAAAAGGTAATGTGGCAGCTTCNCCACGAAGCTGATCTTCNGCATTATGAAGATATGCCAAAAACTGAATCTCAGGAATGGCAATAAAACCGTTATGNGCAAAACCAAGACCAAACCCAATAATGGANGTTTCATCCAATGGGCTATTGAACACTCGGCGGATACCAAATTGTCTATAAAGATCTGCTGTCACATGATAAACGCCCCCTTTTTGCGCNACGTCCTCACCAAAAACTATAGTATTTTGATAACGAAGCATAATATCNGATAAGGCATAATTNATAAGCTTTGCCATNTTCTGAGGATGACTCATTCGATTGAATTCTTTACCAAAAATTTCCTTTCTTACACTTTGTATTGGTTGGTTCGGCGATGTCCTTTTAATTTGATTAGCCGTGATGGATTTCATTACATCCGCCGCTGTTTCCAGTTTTGGGCGAACAATTGNAGCATTAAACACATGGTTTACTTGATCTCTTGATGAATTATAAAGAGCTAAAATATCTTCAGAAGACAAACATTGGTTTTCTATTAGAATTCGCGNTGAATGGAGTAATGGATCGTTGAATTCAGTAGCTTCGATTTCAGATAAGGTCCGGTACCCCATTTCCACATCAGAACCTGCATGGCCCATTAGCCGNACAGTTTTCATATGAAGAAATATTGGTGACCGATTCATACGGCAATCNTTCTCAACTTCTCGAGATTTAATAATAAGATCAATAAGATGAAGNCCATCTGTCTGGATATAATGTATGTCTTGCCGATTATTAAAATTCTGCTCGATCCACTTTTTGTCAGTTGAAACAGATATCCCAGTGCCATTATCCTCGCAAATAAAAATGATGGGTACGTGACCACCTTGACTAGAAATCCAAGAAGCAGTGTTGAAGGCNCTCAANGCAGTAGCATGGTTAACACTAGCATCTCCAAAACTGCAAAGGACAATACTATCGTATTTTAATTTGCTTTCAGGGATATCTAAATCTTTGGCACGATCGATGGAAAAAGCCGTTCCCACTGCTTTGGGCAAATGACTTGCAATAGTGCTAGTTTGTGGTGGAATGTTGAGTCGCTCACTACCAATTACTTTATGCCTACCTCCGCTGATGGGATCTTCAGATGATGCCATAAAAGANAGAGCCAAATCATAAATAGGCGTGGTACCCACTACTTGTTTTGAACGTTCGATAAAAAAAGGTCCGCTGCGGTAATGTAAAAACGCCATGTCCGTTGTTGGGAATACTTTTCCAAAAACTGCATTCCCTTCGTGACCAGAGCTACCAATTGTATAAAAACATTTTCCTTCATCTTTTAACAGCCGTGCTTTTAAGTCTATATGGCGGCTCAATACCTGTGATTCAAAGATAGAAATCAGTTCTNTNGGTCTAATATTGGTTTGGNATAAATGAAGGTTTGTTTGNGGAGNGGGNAAATTATTGTTTTTCACAAATTTTGTGAAATTTTGATCNACAACTTCAGCTCGGTTAAATAGNGACATAATCAAATTATTTCATATTCANAAAATGAAAACACAGAGTCGGATTGTTAAAATGGGAGTCATTATCTCTGTGCACTATGTTACTCCATGGCTAGTTTCTTAAACTTTCCAGTTTTAATTTGAATTCTCTTAACTCCCTAACATTTCCGATCTCAATCTCACCAGAATCCCATTTCAGTTTGAAATCTTCTTCAGAATCAGAACCGCCCTGTTTTTTGTAAAGCGNATATAAATCAGCTTCATCACGCGGTTTATTGCTGTGTAATGTTGCGGTAAGCTGATAGGCCACGTCTTCATTAATATCATCAATAACGCGNTCAGGAAGGGTCTGCTCTAACAGACTTTGTTCAACGCGAGAAAAACGCATACCTTGAACCACATAATCCTGATAAGCTTCCCATGCAAANGGTGCAACCGCTTTTACCGATTCTGCCATAGCATCAGAGAATACTCTAATCTCATATTGAGCGTGACTATCTGAACGAAGTCCTATAAAATGAAGTAGATTATGAAGATCATTTTTCCAATACCACTCGGTATAAAGGTTAACAGGAAGNACTGANCGTGCCAATTCNCGGGCGATTCCCGCTTCGTTTAATTCTGCATAAATAGCAAAACTACGTTCTGATATTTCTTTGAAATAATCCTTTACTTTTTGTTTCAAGTCTTCAGGAACCTCGCCCATCCTACCCTGTTTATTCAAAGCAGATTGGAATTGAATATTTTCCGGATCTGGGTAATAGAATTCATCTCGNGCTTCTGAATAACGNAGTGAATATTCATTAATATTTGCTGTGCGNTGACGAACCCACTGCCGGGCCACAAAAATGGGCATCTTGCAATGGAATTTAAATTCCACCATTTCAAATGGTGTGGAGTGGCGGTGGCGCATTAGGTAACGAATTAATCCCCTATCTTGCGATACCTTACTGGTCCCTTTTCCATAACTGACTCGTGCCGCTTGCACGATGGCGTCATCACCGCCCATGGAATCCACGAGCCGGACAAAGCCCTTATCTAAACATTTTATTGCATCGCTTGGGATATCTGACATTTCATTTCTTTTTAGTTAATATTGTTAAAGTTTTGTCTACTGCTCCAATTTCACCAGCGATTAAGCCCGGTTCAATCAAGGTGCTTTCTTGATTGAAACTAACACGTTTGCCCATCAGGTCAATGAGCTTTCCACCAGCTTCATTAATTATGCAGTTTCCTGCACAAATATCCCATTCATTTTTTGGACGAAGAGATGCAAAAATATCCGCTTCTCCTGCTGCAGTAAGTCCTAGTTTATATGCAACCGAACCCACAGCTCTGAACTCACCAAAAATTTGAGTATAAGGTTCCCATAGGCCCCTACGAGTTTCAGATCGACTGGTTAGCATAACCATATCACTTACATTTTTACTAGTGCTACAGTGGATCGGTTTACCATTTAAAAATGCGCCTTCACCTTTAGCAGCTGTAAATATTTCTTTTGTAACTGGATTATAAAGGACTCCAANAATCGGTTCGCAATTTTCAACTAAAGCAACACTCACCACAAAATTNGGAATTCCTTCTATAAATTCTTTGGTACCATCCAATGGATCTACAATCCAAANTCGTTCTTNATTAATTCTTTCATGNGAATCTATCGTCTCTTCGGATAGCCAACCATANTCTGGTCGAGNTTCTAATAGTATATNTTTCAAATATGAATCCGCCGCATGATCAGCGGTTGTAACTGGATTATGATTTCCTTTTTCTTTTATTTCATAATCAGCTTGATAATAATTGTTGATGATTTTTCCCGCTTCAATAGCGGCGTTTTTTGCAAGCTTTAATTCAGAAATCATAGAAGGAAAGTTAGTAGTATTCCTCGTATTCATTTCATCAAAATAATTAGTATCGGTAATAATTAATAGATTTTGTTAATTATTACTTACACTAAAGTATCGAGCATCAGGATGAGAAAAGTACCAACCACTCACGGATGCAGCGGGATACATCGCATGATTTTCCGTTAAAGAGATTCCAGTATTTTCTTCCACGTTCAGCAATTTCCATATCTTATCCTTTTCAGAATGGTCTGGGCAAGCGGGGTATCCAGGCGCTGGACGGATTCCTTGATATTTTTCTTTTAGCAAGGAATTATTATCAAATGATTCATCCGGTGCATATCCCCAAAATTCTTTCCGCACCCTTTCGTGAAGTTTTTCTGCAAATGCTTCAGCTAAACGATCAGCCAATACTTTAACCATAATCGCATTATAGTCATCATTTTGGTCTTCAAATTCTTTTGCAATTTCTTCTATCCCATGCCCGGTGGTCACAGCAAATGTACCGATATAATCACCTTTTGGAGCAATAAAGTCAGCTAAACAGTAATTTGATTTTTTCGCACCTTTATCTATAGTTTGACGAGGAAATTCAAAAACCATATCATTCGTAAAGACAGATTCATTTTCAGCATATGCAGGGTGAATTCCAATTACAGCATTAGCAGTAAGAAATTTTTCTGAAAGTATTCGATTTAATAATGACTTTCCATCATCTAAAAGTTTGGTTGCTTCCAAACCATATTTTTTATCAGATAAAATCTTGGGATAAAGGCCCTTTAATTCCCACGCATGAAAAAAAGGTGACCAATCAATATAATCCACGAGTTCATCTAATGGATAACTATTAAATACTTTCACACCTTGAACCTCAGGGTTTAGTATTTGATATTGGTTCCAATCAATTTGAAATTTTCTTTCTCTTGCCATTTCAATTTCAAGACGTTTTATCCTTGGACCTTTTGCATTGATTTCCCGAATCTGGGCAAAATCTGTTCGAATTCCAGCCACAAAAGATTTTCTTTCCTCGTTATTCATAATCTTGCTGACAACACCTACTGCACGGGACGCATCAATTACATGTATGGTTGGTCCAGAATAATTTTCTTCAATTTTCACAGCTGTATGTTTGCGGCTGGTGGTGGCGCCTCCAATTAATAATGGAATATCAAATTTGAGACGCTCCATTTCTCTGGACACATGAACCATTTCATCCAAACTTGGAGTAATCAAACCTGAAAGTCCAATAATATCTGCTTCTTCTTCTTTGGCAGTAGACAATATTTTATCTACAGGAACCATAACACCCAAATCGATAATGTCATAGCCATTACAACCTAAAACAACACCAACTATATTCTTCCCAATATCGTGGACATCACCCTTTACCGTTGCCATTACAATCTTACCATTGGATTTTCCTGTTAAACCCATTTCATCTTTTTCTTTTTCGATGAAAGGAATCAGATGAGCTACAGATTTTTTCATGACCCGCGCTGATTTAACCACCTGAGGTAAAAACATCTTTCCAGAGCCAAAGAGATCACCCACCACATTCATCCCATCCATTAGTGGTCCTTCTATTACATGAATTGGTCGTTCATATTGCTGCCGCGCTTCTTCAGTATCTTCATCAATATAATCAGTGATCCCTTCTACAAGGGCATGGCTCAACCGCTCCTCTATCTTCATTTTTCTCCAAGAAAGGTCCTTCACTCTCGATCGCTTTACACCACGGTATTCTTCTGCAATTTCCACTAATCTTTCCGTAGCATCATCCCTGAGATTGAATAGTACATCTTCTACGCGTGCTTTCAATTTGGGCGCAATATCATCATAAAGAGTCAACTGACCAGCATTCACAATGCCCATATCCATACCAGCTTGAATTGCATGATAAAGAAATGCAGAATGCATGGCTTCACGTATACCGTCATTTCCTCTAAAAGAAAAAGACAGGTTGGATACGCCACCACTAATATGAACTCCAGGAAGGGTTTCCTTTATGGTTTTTGATGCATCTATGAACGCTTTTATATATTCGTTGTGTTCCTCAATCCCTGTGGCCACTGCAAATATATTTGGGTCAAAAATGATATCTTCCGATGGAAACCCGACTTCATCGGTTAAAATATTATAAGCTTTTGTACATATGTCGACTTTTCGTTGATAGGAATCCGCCTGACCTTCTTCATCAAATGCCATAACGATTACAGCAGCACCATATTTACGGATAATCTTTGCTTGCCGAATAAATACAGCTTCTCCCTCTTTCATGGAGATGGAATTAACAATACCCTTCCCTTGAAGATTTTTAAGCCCCATTTCCAAAACGGTCCACTTGGATGAATCCACCATGACGGGTATTTTAGCAATATCCGGTTCCGAAGCAATTAGTCGAAGAAATGTTTCCATAGCTTTTTCAGAATCGAGGAGTCCTTCATCCATGTTTACATCGATAACCTGCGCTCCATTCTCAATCTGTTGTCTCGCAATGGACAGAGCTTCTTCGTAATTATCTTTCTCTATTAGACGGCGAAATTTGGCGGATCCGGTCACATTAGTTCGTTCACCTATATTAACAAAATTACTCTCCGGACGTATCGTGACTGGTTCTAAGCCACTCAATTTTGTGAGCGGTTCAATAAAAGGTATTGACCTTGGTTTTAACCCGTCAACTGCTTCTACTAATGCCTGAATATGGTCTGGTGTTGTACCACAACATCCACCAACTAGATTTACCAATCCACTCATGGCAAATTCTTTAATTATTGCTGCCATGGCTGACGAGGATTGATCGTATTCACCAAACTCATTAGGCAAACCTGCATTGGGATATACAAATACATTTATATTTGCGGAACTAGATAGTTCACTTAACCAAGGACGGATCTGTTCTGCTCCAAGCGCACAATTAAGTCCCACTGCTATTAAATTTACGTGACGGATGGAATGCCAAAATGCCTCCACAGTTTGTCCTGATAAAGTCCGACCACTCGCATCCGTGATAGTACCAGAAACCATAATGGGTAAATCGGAATTGGTTTCATCAAGTAGAGATTGAATCGCAAATAGCGCTGCTTTACAATTCAATGTGTCAAAAACTGTTTCAACTAATAATAAATCAACGCCCCCATCAAGGAGTCCCCTAGCTTGATTATAATAGGCATCACTCAATTCATCAAATGATATATTCCTAAAACCAGGATTATTTACATCAGGACTCAAAGATCCAGTTCGGTTTGTTGGTCCAAGGGCACCTGCTACAAAACGCGGCTTATCCGAGTAAGATTTGGCTACATTACATGCAATTTTTGCCGCTTGCAGATTGATTTCATAAGCCATGTCTTCCATTCCATAATCCAATTGAGAGATGGCATTGGCATTAAAAGTGTTGGTCTCAATAATATCAGCACCAGCATCAAAATACGCTTTATGAATCTCACCTACCAAATCGGGTCGTACAAGGCATAAGATATCATTATTCCCTTTTAGATCATGTTCATGATCCTTAAATCTATCACCACGAAAATCTTCTTCGTTAAGATTGTAAGACTGCACCATAGTTCCCATGGCTCCATCCAGTACCAATATCTTTTCTTTAAATAAAGTTTTAAGCATCTTTCTTTCGGATTTTCAACAAAAAACCCCGATGCTAAAATCGGGGTTCGAGTCCTTTTTAGCACCATTATTTTATGTCGCGGCAATAGGGCACAAATGACGACAGTGAAAATTAGGTGTAATAAGCCCTGAGATTCAATGGATATGTCAATACTTGATAATACTTGGTCTGACCTTATGCTTACCGTAATTTAATAGCTGGATGTAGATGAATTAGAAGGAGCTAATCCAAAAAGTTTTTCAGGTCTGATTTTAGACCAATGAACAATAATTAAGAAAATTTTTCAGCCTTCAGAAAATTAAGAAAATTTTTTGTAGCGTTTTACCTCGGCTGAAGGGCCGACTGCTTCCTTCCCTTCGTCTTCAATCCAAAATAAACAGTAACCTATAGTTGATAGATCTTGGGAGTTAGTATATGAAAAAAGAGATTTATATCAGCGAAAGTATGGGAGAATCTCGCATTGCCATTATTGAGGATGGCACACTTGTAGAAGTGTATGTTGAGAAGCAGGATAAGGCGCGCATGGTGGGAAATATATATAAGGGACAAGTTGAAAATGTCCTTCCCGGAATGCAGGCAGCCTTTGTGGATATCGGTTATGATATCAATGCTTTCCTCCCCTTTTCTGAAATAGAAAATCCTGCGTATCTCGCAGATATGGATGATAGTGACGAACAAACATCCAATGGCCAAAAAAGAAAAAGNGGCNANAAAAGAAATCGGCGCAAATTTCAAGATAATATTAGTGTCGACCTAAAAACAGGACAGGATATTTTTGTCCAAGTTATTAAAGAGGCTTTTGCAGGAAAAGGTCCTCGTGTGACTACTGAAATNGCCTTACCTGGACGNCTTCTTGTATTAGTTCCNAATGCAAAATATATTGGTATTTCTAAAAAGATCTGGGATAAGTATGAAAGGCGCCGTTTAAAAAAGATAGTCTCTTCTTTAAAAGACAAANAAATGGGCGTTATAGTCCGTACAGTGGCAGAAGGTAAAAGTGAAGAACTTTTAAAGAACGATTTTTCCATGTTGGTAGAAAACTGGAAGAAACTCCAAGTTAAGAGTGATCGTTCAAAAGGCACTGCACTGATTTATGAGGATTTAGAGACAGCCTCGAGTGTAATCAGGGACCTATTTACACCAGATATAAGTAAAATCGTCATTGATTCGAAAAAAATGTATAGAAAGCTCCAGAGATATATGGAGGATATATCACCCAATATGGCCAACCGACTAGAGCATTATAAACTAAAACAGCCTCTATTCGAAAGTATGGGTATTGAGAATGAATTGGATAAGCTCCTTAGACCAAAAGTTTGGCTTAAAAGTGGTGCATATCTCATTATTGAAAAAACAGAAGCCATGGTGGTGGTAGACGTAAATAGCGGACGCTTTGTGGGTAAAAAGAACCATGAAGATAATTCCTT
>PAIR01000062.1 GCA_002704905.1 Fidelibacterota bacterium | reverse complement strand
TACCGACCGTTTGAAATATTCTTTATTGTATATAAACCATCTTTATCTGTCGTTGCTCCTATGGATGTTTTGGAAATAAATACATTAACACCAATAAGTGGTTCACCTGTTTCTTTATCTACAATTTGACCATCAATACGTGACTGGCCTTTTAAAGTCACAATGGCCGATAGAATGACAAGCAGTTTCATCCATGATCGAAATTTCCAGTAAAAGGAATTTTGAAAATAAATCATACCAACCGAATATAAAAACAAAACCCCCTAATCTCTTTATGAGAAAAGAGGGTTTCTATTAAGTGCCCAGGGCCGGACTCGAACCGGCACGGCTTATTCAGCCAACGGATTTTAAGTCCGTCATGTCTACCAATTCCATCACCCGGGCACAATTAATGAGGCGTCGGCCGGATTCGAACCGGCGAATGGCGGTTTTGCAAACCGATCCCTTAGACCACTTGGGTACGACGCCCAATGAAAAAACTTAAAATATTAATTAATTGAGGGGCCAAAATTAAAGTCATTTATTCATAAATCAATCAGGCAAATCTGAATAATAATTCCCTTATCGCTTCCATTTTTACATTCAATTCATTAATGGCATCTGTCTGGAGCCAAAGTTGAATGGAAAGTGATAGAAAGCCAACTATCATTAATCCGTAGAGGTATTTAATATGTTTTTCCATAGAAGTTCTCCTTTTAGTCCATTATGGGATTGGTTTAATTTTAAATATGGAAATGAAAAATTTAAACATGTATCAGCGTCTGCGAGATTTTGATGTACCTGCCGTTGTATTGGATGAAATATTTTCGAATAAAGAGGACCTCGCAATACTAAAAAAAGCGTGGCAAGATTTAAGCACAGAAGAAATGAACCATGATGAAGTTGCTAAATCGATTGCAAGGGTTATACTGGAAGAATTAGGTGAAGATTTCATTCAATCTCTTTCGGATACTAGTGAAAAATAATTATAGCGGACATTGACCTTAATCTTAGCAGGTATGATTTGATCGTATTTCGTTTGATTATACCTTATTGCAGCCTCTTTTATTTGATTCACTTTTGTTTGTAACTGCTTTTTTTTCCCTAGCTCATCTAATACGACGTAATATTTACTTTCATGATGCACTGTATTCAAATGCGCCGATTTTGGTTCATCCATATATAGTAGAGGATCCGCATCTAATTTCAATTTCATACGTAATGCAATTTTGTAATTCTCATTCGGTTCTATTTTAACTTGCCCATATAAACACCCTGTAAAAAAAAGGATAATACATATGCGCTCTCTTATTAATGAAACCATCATATCAGGCAAAAGCTAGGTAAACTAAAAGCGCTATTACACAATAGGCGCACGAAGAAGTTTTCCCAAAAAATAATTTTGAGTTATCTGCATCTGACTTCAATTGATTTGTATTCACTTCTTTCTTGATCATCTTCACAAGGTTTTTATTTTCACATTTTTTCAAATCCAAATAATACTGGATTTTTTCGTCAAACTTTAAAGAGCGAAATCCTGTTGAACGCGCTTTCTTAATAATTTTACTATTGCAAGGATTTGTCGGCTTATCAACCATTTGAGCAAATAATGGCATTAAAATTACCATGGCTGCGATTATAAAAAATTTTACCATCCAAAGATAAAATGAACTTTGAACACTGGTAATTTTTTAATATTCATGGTTGGCCCAACTACTTTTTCTTTTTGCAGTTTCCATTTCTTCTCACTGTAAGCATTTTGTATAAAACCTGCTTTACCATCAATAGCAAACCATTGGTATATATAATATCGGAATCCGATCATACTGGCTAGACCAAACCATCGCTTGGTCATTTCACCTTCCGTTGATAAGTTTACATTATTATTTCCATAGCTGCCTAATATTGTATTCCAATCTGTAGATGTAGCCTTAGCGGTTAATTTAATGATTCCTTTATTATACATAGGAGCCAACATGAAATTAAGCTCCATACGTTTTCGTGGATAATAAAAAGTTTCAATACTCATCATCCGATACGAAAGAGTTCTTAAGTAATCTGAGTCTCCTAATTTACCTGTATGGTAAGAATTAGATCGAGAATAACCAAGTCTCAAATTTGGATAGAACTGATATTTGATACCCCAATCAACAAGAATTTTCTTACCGAATGTGCTTAATGAAGGAATAACATTATTAGAATCCGGGTCTAAATAACCAAGCGATGGACTGTAAAATCCGCCACCCAAATGAAAGGATAATTTTGGCTGAGCACTAATCGTTGAAAAAACGATTATCATTGATAAAATGAGTTTAGTTGAAGTTCGTATCCGTGGAATCATTTATAAAAATTACGATGGAATTAATATATTGTCATGCACGCATCCTGAATCAAAATGATTTAAATTTATATATGACTCTTGAACGATTGATTATAGTCACTGCCTTGATTATTCAAGTTCTTTTTGGTCAAAATTCGACCCAACTCAATGTCAACGGTATCGCCTATTACAAATCTGGTGTTCTTCTTGAAAATGCTAAAACCATTCTTATGGATACTACCGAAAAGGTGATATCACGGACAACAACAGACAAGAAGTTCTTAAAGAAATTTGGTGGTGGAAAATTTTCTTTTNCAAATTTAANTCCCGGTCATTATAAAATACGGATCGTGACAGGAGAAGANATAAATATTAATCATCGTTTTGAATTAAAAAATGAATCTATTGATTTGGGNTCTCTATATCCTTTTAAAGAGTTNCCAAAATATTCACTAACAAAATATAAANCTTCAAGTAAGTTCAAAATGCGACGGATNCCAACTTCTCCAATACCTANTGANTCAATTAATATNCGTCATGTAATTGTAGATCTTGATGGTAATGCCAATACAGTTATCGTGGATTCCATCATTATAGATTCAGTTTATTATACANATGCAAAAACTTTAGAAAGAGGAATGCTACTNAAGGAAAAAGTCTATTTTATTTATAATGATTATGGTGTCTTCATNCACCAGTCTCGCTCTTTGAAAAATCGCATCGAAGAACTTCAACGTAGAGATGGTTATGTCATTTTTCAAAGTGAAGATACTCTATCATATAATAATATATTTTTTGAACCTGAGATGAATAATCCCGAAGTAGCTACTTTTCATTTTTCAGATACAACTGGTAAAGCTNTTTACCATTCATTATTTGATATTTATAAAGTTAGATCTGGACCTTCTTATTTAGGTAATTCAGTAAAAAAAGGTTTTTATTTAGGGTTAATCAGCGTTCTTAGTGGTGATTACGGTACCATTATAACAGTGGTCCCAATTGTGACGTTGGGCAAGGTTNGTTACGATTGGTATAAGGATAAGCGGTCCAATTACTTCCTCCCAAGCAATGAGAACACACCGTTCCCAAAAAATATGTTTGTTTTTTCATTTACAGAATGGTTCTGGAAGAAGTCACAGCCTATAATAAGTCCAATCGTGAACAGTCGGCCAGTAAAGTGGTGGACAAGTAGAAAACTAAGAAAAATACAAAAACAAGCAGCTAAACGGAAATCCGCTTCCGATTNAGATCTGTGACTCCAAACCAACCAACGATCATGTCAGCTAATTTCCAAGAAATCTGTCCCAATGCAAGCAATGGTCTGATTGGCCCTTGATTAACGATCAATTCGCAAGAACCTTTTTTCAAAGACTTTAAAACTGCGTCNGCTACTTTTTGGGGTTTTGATGATCCTAACAACAAGGGAGGATCCAANTGTCCATCAAAAAACATTCCCGCTTCTGAAATGAAACCTGGACAAATTACGGAAATATCAATTGGTGAGTCTTTATACTCCTGTCGCAAAGCATCTGACCACATCAATAAACCGGCTTTGGATGCAGAATAAACTGAATTATAGGCCACACCTTTTTTACCNGCCAGCGATGCAATATTAACAATATGCCCTGCTTTTTCTTTAATCATTCTTGGTAGAATAGCACGCGAGAGCTCTAGAGGACATCTCAAGTTTGTTGTGATAATATTTGAAATCTTATCAGTATTAAGGCGATCATAGTGCTGGTAATATTCTATTCCTGCATTATTCACCAAAACTTGAACCGGACCATGCTGNTTCCATATATCTGTTATCAGANCTTCTAACGCNTTGATATTTTTTAAATCAAAAGGATAAATATGACAAGTGCCACCGTTCGAATCAATTGTAAATTTTATGGATTCGAGAGAACTTTNATCTCGAGCTATAGCAATAATACTTATACCTTTTGAGGAAAGTGTTTGTGCGATATATGTGCCAATTCCTCGAGAAGCACCAGTAACTATTGCCGTTTTTCCGGNTAAATTCAATTTATAGGGATCCAGCAAGCATTTGAATTGATGAAAGCAGAATTCCAGGATCAGAAGAATGAGGTGCATTAGTTGGATCGAGAATATCCATATGAGATGAAGCTTCTATATATTTTCCTAAATAATAATAGGCCTGGATTAAAGCCATGCGTACATCTTTATGATCTACGGAAGTTTTATGGGAAAATTGATAATATTGGCTTTGGTTTAATAAATCCACAGCAGCATTAACAACCGTGTTATAAACATCAACAGAACCACCAATCAAGGCACCACTGATTGCTTTACCTGCAAGACAATCAAGTTTGCTAGTAGCGTCTACTTTTGTACCATAATCAGTCAATACACTNNNAAAATCAATGTATGCTCCAGTTCCATGCAATGACATATTTTGATCAAAGAGGGCTGCCCATCCTCTTCCATGCATAGATTCACCATAGATACTATCATAAGCACTATTAACCATTGCTTTATTCATGGCATCTTGGAAGGATTGTCTACTATTACTATAGGATCCGTTCTCAAATTGGGTCCAACCATCAGATATATTTGAAATAATTACACTTGACTGATCCATGAGGCCTGTAAGCTGAATTGAGGAAGGATTCGGNCGAACCGTACTGTTATGGTTAATCTTCAAAGTTTTGGAAGAGCTTACNACTGTTGGTGCAAATCGAATTGTAACACTTTCCGATTGCCCTGGTGATACAGTTAAAGATGTGGTCGCGTCCAATATACTAAAATCACTAGATGGAACTGATAATGTCAATTCAAGATCAAAACCAGATGATACATTATTTGTAAAAATAATATCAAGATCCTTTATTTCTCCAGATTCAACTAGACCAAATTCCAATTTAGACTGATCATATGAAAAGGAGACCGGCGCAACACCTTCACCATATAAATACATTTCATTGAAGGCATATTCATTATTCACAGATATTTTTGCATTATATTCTTGAGAGGCACTTGGTTGAAAGGTTATAAATACCTCTTTGGATTCATTCTTTTGCAGCGTTAGTACACCGGTGAAATCCATTCTGAATGAAGGTGAACCCAGTATATTGATCTCCCCAACAAAGGCTTCTGAAGAGTTATCGGTATTTTTTATTCGAATTTTTTGTGATACAGATTTGTTGATTTCAACTTTCCCGTATTGATGTTCAGAAGGATCAAAAAGAATTTCAAAACTAGGGTCCTTTTTATCTTCACAGGACACAAAAATAAGAAGACAACCAAATATAAATTGAATGGCACTTCGCAGTTTCATCGTGAAATAACCATTTTTTTTGTTTCAGAAAATCTNCCTGCATTCAACTGATAAAAATAAATTCCACTACTTACTGGATTANTAGAAGCGTCTNCACCTTTCCAGAGAATATTATACCTACCAGGCGACTGATCGTGGTTTACCAACTGGACCAATTCTCTGCCAAGAATATCATATATTATTAGAGANACATANCCACTTTCTGGAATNTCATAATNGATACGTGTTTCAGGGTTGAANGGNTTTGGATAATTNTGAGATAAAGCATATTCANTTGGTACCATTAATTCNTCATTNACAGCTAATGGTGTTCCACTNCCNCGTGAGATCAAAGTATAATGNCCTAAANGCGTNCCAATACCGATNAATTTGGANCCATCTTTAGAAACANAAGAACGNAGTTCGCGCCATATTTTGCCATCCCAATANCCNATAGATACAGTNTTAGGATCTATGCCATTTAATTCAATNGATACAGTGGCACCANCTNTCAGTTTTTTNCCNATTGGACTCACTGTGTATACAGGCCCAATATTAAACTCATTTACCGAAANCATTTTTTTCGTCTCNGGANNAGANGCATCCATACCAGCAATGATATANAGATCTTCTGTTAAACTATTNTCAGGNATAGATATNATATAAGCACCATCNCTTGAAGAAATATCCCCTCCCANTTTTGATGTTGTAAAATTCACATTATATTTAAATGTTGTATCAATANTTGTTTTCCCATATCTCAACGTCCCNTTTACGCGTATATCCAATGTTCCAGACGTATTCAACTTGAATTGTTCTACAATCANNATAGAATCATTGGATGCTANCGATTGNGNTTCTAANATAGATTCGTAACCTGCATTATTAGCTGTNATTAGCANGTGATCTGAACTCATAACAGAGTTCCCTAATACATANATTTTCATTACGTCCGAAAANATAGAATGCTGCATATANCCAGCCTTCATTGNGGGAACTGTGATATCTGCAATATAGAATGATGTCCTAAACATATAATTATANCCNTCTAAAGANGTACCACCTACNCTAAAANNTTGTAANGGATCTANAAGNCCACTNCCACTATAATTATAAGCATAAGTNTAATTTTCTCCATTNNCTTGNTTGTCCATGGCAAAGTAGGTNCCAACNGAATCATCNTCTACTATTCCAACCACNATAGGTCCNAGATTNGAGAGTTGATCTTTATANGGAGTTAAATCAATGCGTGTCCAATCAGAATTNAATGAAGCTCTTTCTGTNGACCATAAAATTGGAGGCATNATATCTTTAACATTGCCTAAATCATCTAACTTCTCCCAAAANTGAATATAAAAATCTTTATCTGCNGATGAAGGTGTAGTTGANCCAGTNAACTCTTGATCAAAACCCATTATTAATTTTAATTCNACCAATTGNTTTATTGNCATTTTNGGNTCAAATCCAACGGCCCATCCTGNCCATTTTTGACTCCAACTTGGATCTGTGTAATTATTACCCCATCCAAGAAATCCNAAAGAACCACCATCAGAAGTTGTAACTAGATCTATTTCATTATCATCATATGCAATTTCTTCAAAACCTGTCCANCCAGATGCATCTGTACCTTCNGATTCATATTGATAAGTAATAGAACGATTTTCAGTACTGGCCACAATAAANAGAGCACTGTTGACCTTCAAACTATCATGATAAAGTAAATGTTTAGTCNCATTTGANAGCGTATTCACNACNANNGTNGAATCATTAAACTCTAAAGATCGATATTTTGGTGATCCACTACTTGTGGCTGANAACGTAATNTCCATAGAGTCAGTAGATGATTCATAAGCAATATAATTNGCACTATAATCTTTTAACTTGATTATTTGTGGATTCAACCTNACCAGATAAATGTTTTTCCGTANCTCTGGCACCCATGGGCATCCATTGTTGATATCCAAATTTTGAATTNAATAAATTATTATTTANATAATTTGCTGTAAACCAATTCANTAGCCATTCTTTATGGNTTAGACCAGTGTTATAATTTTGCATNAATTGGTCAAAGGCNTGCCAACTCTGTTTNGGATTACCGCCAGCTTNCATTTGAATAAAATCTTTAATAGATGCGTCCCCTAATTGNTCTACAAAATAAAGNNNNAAGAGNGATGCCATAGAATAATGAGCTGCGGAAGATTGCCAANNCCAGCCAGTCTGNTCTGCATTATTTAGGTAGTGTGCATGTGAAATATAATCGCCNCCACAAATAATGGTAGCCATTTCACTTAATCCTTCATTGAACTGTACAGTTTCATAAGGATCATAATTGTAATGAATCAAATGCTGAAGTTCATGAGAAATTGTACCTTCCGTATAAGCAACACTTGCATATGAATCGATGTAAACAATATCCCGCCGATTACTACCTGTTCCATCAGATTGGTCTAAACCATAAAAGTAACCACCCGCTCCAGTATAAATATCAGCAAAAAGAAAATCAACGATTCCATCGCCATCATAGTTTGGTGGTGAACCGAAATAAGATAATTCTAAATCATAAACACCCTTAGATGAGTTTCGAGATCCATCCGGAGTACTTTCTTCCAACAATTTGATATATTGAGATGCTAAAGTTGAAGAAATATTCGGTGATCCACTTATTTTACTGGTATCTGCCCAGATTGCCGTATGATCACCTTTAGCTAGCAATTCGGCTACTATTTCTTCTGATTTGGTTCCACCCTGAACATCATCGACAATTACCCAAAATTTTTCAAAAGAACCAACATCGGCCGTTTTTGTCAAAATAGGTGGTAACTGCATTCGCCTATAAGTTTCAGGGTAATCACGTTTCATTTTTTCTAAGTGAGCTCTAGTGAATTCACTAGTAAGAGTAGGCATAGCACATAGTTGACGCTGTGGTAGCGTATCCATGTAATCAATGGGACCTGACTTCATAGTAGCTCGATTTTCTTGTCCGATGAGAGGGGTAAAGAAAAGTAGGAAAAGTAAATTAATAATGTATCGATTCAACAAAAATATCTGAATTAATTTATCTTTAAAGTTATCAACCTGTTTGAAGGGAACCTAAATAAATACCTAACGTGGCAATCGAATGTCCATATCAGCCACAACATAAGCCATGATGGCCATGGTGGCTACACAGCGATTGAATTCATCAAGGTCTAATTTATCCCATGTGTCTGCATTGGTGTGATGGTACCAAAAGTATTTATTGCCTTCAACTCTAAGGCCCATACCAGGTACCCCCTCACGCATAATAGGTCCAATATCAGCACCGCCGCCACCTTTTGTTATTTTTCCAGATTCAATGGGATAGAGTAATGTTCCAATATCCTGCAGTATGGACATTGCCTCTTCAGATCCAGTAAATCCAAATCCAGATGGTTTAAAAACTCCACCATCTGATTCCATTGCTAAAATATGATCATCTAATTCATTAATATGAGCATCTCTATAGGCATTACCTCCACGCATACCATTTTCTTCATTAGTCCACATCACCACACGTATGGTACGCTTAGGTTGTATTCCTAATTCCTTTATCATTTTAACTGCTTGCCAAGCTGCTACACAACCACCACCATCATCCATAGCGCCTTGTCCAACATCCCATGAATCTATATGGCCACCAAGAACAATTACCTCGTTTGGGAATTTAGATCCTTTGATTTCTCCCATAACATTCCTTGATAAGGCATCTGGCTCAAATTTACCTTCCATATATAATTTAATTTTCACCGATTGACCTCGTTCAACCATACGTGAAATCATAGCTGCATCTTCTACTGTAATGGCTGCATGAGGTATTTTTTTTATACCCTCTTCATAACGCATACCACCAGTGTGTGGCGTATTCATAGAAAATGGGCCCACAGATCTTATAATACTTGCAATGGCTCCAGCCTTGGATGCTGCTATTGCACCGCCAGAACGATATTGTACAGTTTTACCATAACTTGTAAAGGGAACATTAAATAAAACAATTTTACCTTTAGCTTCTGATGCTCTCGATTTTAGATCATCAAAACTATTCACAACTACTACTTCACTTGTTATACCCTTTGGACCTGTACCAATACTTCCACCTAGGCCTAGCATATGTAGTTCTTTTTCCCAAGGAGAGATCATATGTGCAGACTCTTTACCCCTGACCCACTTAGGAACCATTACTTCTTCTGCATGAACATTTTCAAGCCCATCACTTTTCATTTCATCTAAGATCCAGTCCAATGCTTTTTCAAGATTATCAGTTCCGCTAAATCGTGGTCCAAAGGTATCGCACATTTCTACCAATCGATCAAATCCTGAAGAATCCATTAGAGATGTTTTAATAATTTGATTACCATTAACCTGGAATTGCTTAGCAATCTTACCTAGATTGGGTGAACCTTGGGCATTAAGTTGAACGGCACTTCCAAAAATGCAAGTGAACAGACATAGAATAATTATCATTTTCAAATCTTTAATTATCACTTTATACTTTACCTCCATGATGACG
>PAIR01000061.1 GCA_002704905.1 Fidelibacterota bacterium | reverse complement strand
TCATAGTGTAAGGTGGTTGCTGCATTAAATGGATTAGGATAATTTTGAAATAAGGAAAATCGTGTGGGCTGCTCTCCATATAATATAAATAATGAAATATCAGCTCGCATCTGAGGAAGCATGGGCCAAACATTATCACCAGGACATGAGGTGGTACCGAAATAATCTCGGTGCCCTTTAAGAACTTTAGGCTCAACACCATAAGTATCACTGATCCAAGCGTATAAATGGATCAATGACTTTTCTGTTGCATAGGTCATTTCATCCATACATAAGATGCTTGTTTCTGGTGGATGATAACAGCCTAAAATGCACACACCAATATTACCCGTATTTGCTCCTCCTACATGCGCACCTAAAACTGTTTCAGGCCTTCCTTGATAAATATTACCACCCATATCTACTACAAAGTGGTAACCGATATCACTCCAACCTCTTCCATCTTGATGAAACTCTTGAATTGACTTCACTGCAGCTTTACCTTCATTGACTGAAGTCGCTCCCCAGCCGGCAGCATGGTGAACTGTCATCTTATCAAAATANGGATGATTGCTGTAATCATANTTTGGTGGTTTAGCACCCCATTCACTTCGCGGAATTACAGTTGGTTTATCAACTCCTGATTTCTTGATCCGTAGTCTTGGTATATCAACGTAGGAAGGTTCTCGATCTTTTTTATCATATAGCCCTGCTGATAGGAACTCTACTAATTCTTTAGATTCAACCTCATATCGAATGGCTTGAATGGGAACCATTTCCTCATCTAATACAGACGCAATGAATCGATCACTATTTGGTTCCGAAAATATCTTTGCTGCTTTTTTTTCAGACCAGTTTCCATTTAAATCTAAAAACTGAAACCAAACTTTGGCATTCTTATCGCCTAAAAATCGTATTGATAGACCCTCTATACCTATTTCTGATGGTATCTGCAATGCACTGCCAGATAATCGATAGCCAGANGTAATNCTGATCCGTTGCCCTGGCCCATCAAATTCAATAGGGAATACNGCATCAAGGAATTGCCCAAATAAAACTCCATTGAGCATGAGCAATACGAGTGTTTTANATAGTNTTGTCATCCGATATCATAGAATTTATAAACGTTATGGTTATNCCTTGATGGTTAGAATTAANTCAGAGACAAAAAAAAGCCCCACCATCGATAAACGAGGNAGGGCTTTTTGTTCACGCAAGTGTATCGTTCACTTCATGAAAGTCATTTGTTTTGTCTTTGTAAAGTTCCCAAAACGCATAGTGTAGAAATAGGTGCCACTGGCCACTTGATTTCCACTTNTATCTAATCCATTCCAGTTCACACGATAGGTGCCTGCNGGTTTGTCCTGCAGGGGAAGAACAGTTGCCACTTCCTGACCCATAACGTTGAATATACTAATTGAAAGTTGACTTGCTATTGGCAAGGTATATTCAATCGTTGTTGTTGGGTTGAAGGGGTTGGGATAGTTCTGACTGAGCTTGTAGTCATCTGGTGTAATCAGCACAACATCTCTTACATCAAGAGTCGTGCTTTTTCCAGTCCATTCAAGGACTCTTACGAATGTTCTGTTTGGATTTGCTTTCGCAGTATCAGTACCTGCATACATACTGTCAGTTACACTTTGATAACCAATTATAACTTCTCCAAAGCCATCACGGTCTATGTTAGCACCNGCATATAACTTTGTNGCTGCACCTGTTTGTAACGGATTANNAACANNANCACCAATATCAGTTNTTGTCCAGCTNTNTNNAGTCTAAGACATNTGTNCCACTNAAANCATACTNTGCAAACCCNNNTCCGTGGGCAACAAAAACTGCTGGNTCACCAAANGCATTNTTNCTNGCAGNAGNNCCNTANGCNTANANATTNCCTTTACCNTTTGTATNCCCANGNTGTNNCNANACTATCAATTGCTNCATATTCAGNNGNTNNAAATGTNGTTGCATCACCNTCTTTATCAGCAATGGCATATACAATTCCCGTATACCAACCAGGAACATATATTTCATCCTTTCCATCTTTATCAACATCAGCCACTGCTGGAGCCAGTGTCCACTCATCTCTAAGAGTTACCATTTTATATCCTGTATCTGATACAGCGTATGCATCCGCACCTGTTGCCTCGATGGAAAAAGCGGATAAATTATTCCAGGAAAAACACCAAGCTTCCTTTTTCCCATCTCCATCCGTGTCTGCAATAACTACACCTTGAGGACTTCCGCCTCCAAATTTATTCTCGCGAACACCATCTTTATCTGCATCCCTGGGTGATACAGCATATTCTTCTACCAGTTGTGGCAGAACACCAATATCTCCGCTAACGGAAGCAATGATAAACCGATCGCCAGAATAAGCAGCATGANCTGTAGNNGTGGTTCCGTAGGCAGGATTNGNAGGACCATTGTTGGCCCAAATAATTTCATCTTTTCCATCCGAATCAATATCACCGACGCTAAAATGTTCAACACGAACTTCCTGCATCGTGTCTGCAAAAGCAGTGTGAAGATTCCGGTGCCACTTGGTGGTATAACCATTATCTGTAGCCCCATCCCATTCATAAACGTATAGGCCTGCTAATGTATCTGAATTATTATATCTACCTGCAAAAAATATGACTTCACCCAAACCATCGCCATCTAAATCACCTGTTTGNANCCAGCGAGTGCCTGANCCATAAACAGTTTTAGATGAATCAGATGACCAAACATGGACTAGAGTATCNCCATAATACCACTCAAAAGCATGGANNCCNCCNCCAGCNTNATAATCTGTCGCCCAAACTTCCATNCGNCCGTCTTTATCCAGGTCAGAGCCACTCCAGACACCTCTTACACCTGATGTCGGTGATGGCCACATTGTGNTATNACTTAATGATGGATTTACTATACTATGATTNTTAAAAGTNTCTTGNGCAAACAAGACTGTAGAANTTAAAAGAATGAGAACACTAGCGATTCGTTTCATCACTCCTCCTTTGCTANTTTGTTTAAATNTATTGTNNAAGTATAAGAATAAANGTTTTTGNAACACAATGTAAANAANATATAAAATAATTTGATTNCTTTACATCAAAAATGTTTTAGTTTTTTCCTTCAATAATTGATGCTATTNAGTCAAATAAATATTTAATTAGGGAAATNATTATCCGTACAATTTTCGCTAGAATTGTCGTTCTAACCTTTTCTTTCTCACTTGCTTTTCCAAATACAGGTAANATATCTGGGAAAGTGGAAGATGCCGCCACTGGAGATCCATTGGCAGGTGTTAATGTCTTTTTAGAAGGTACTCCGCATGGTGCTGCCACAGATAAATTTGGTGAATATGTCATATTAAATATTCCACCTGGCGATTATACCTTACGCGCTTCATATATTGGATTCGCCACCTACCGTGTTCAAAATATACGCGTNAGCCTAGACCGCACAACCAACCGAAATTTCACAATGAAAACTGCGGTAATTGAAGGAGAGGAAGTAATTGTAGTAGCGGACCGCCCTTTGGTTCAAAAAGATCTCACTGCTTCCCAAAAGATTACTACATCTGATGAAATTAAGGTCATGCCCGTGGAAACATTTTTAGGTGTACTCGCTACACAAGCGGGGGTGAATCAAGGTGCCGGTGGTGAACTTCATATTCGTGGTGGACGCTCCAATGAAATTGGATATTATATTGATGGTGTATCCGTAGCCAATCCATTTTTTACAAATGGCCTTGCCGTTAATATTTCAAATAAAGCGATAGAAGAAATGAAAGTCGTCTCAGGTGCTTTTAATGCAGAGTATGGAAATGCTATGAGTGGAATCGTAAACCTCCAGATAAAAGATGGAGGGAAAAAGCATCATGGNAGCCTCTCCTACCAATCCGGTGATCATCAATCATCCGATACAGATCTGTTCACCAATATAGATCAGTTCAGTTTGTTCACAAATAAAGTTCTTGATGGAACCATCAACGGACCCATGCCATTCATGTCNAATGATGGAAAATTTACTTTTAATATCAGTGCGCGTTATAGCAACAGCGAAGGATATTATTATGGGATCAGAGAGCATACCATTAATGATTCTGCTGACTTTCGAGATTCAGATAACTGGTATATAGAAATGAATGGGGATAGCACTTTTGTTCCCATGTCGCCAAGAAATAATTTGAATCTAATGGGAAAATTCACGTACCGGGTCTCTCCCTTGTTAAAAGTATCTATGCAGATGCTTCACTCCGGTGGAAAATCAAAATCCTATTCCCATTATTACAAATTCAACCCGGATGGCACCTCAACATCAGAATCTTCAAATAATAATTTTTCACTAAAACTGAACCATGCCTTGGGAAAACGCAGTTTTTACGAAGCTAATATTTCATTCTCAAATACAGATTATATGGGATATCAATTTAAGCCTATAGATCTGTCTTCTTCTGTTCATGAAGATGACGCGAGCCGTTTTGGAACGGGCCAATATGTTCTACACAATGAATTTGAGAATGGGGCAAAATATTGGCTACTCAATGGTTCCGAATATGCTCCCACATCTCGAATTAAAGGATCTCCTACCTCATCTACATTCTCATTTGGAGGGTCTAATCGAGGACATTCATATAGGAAATCTAATTCTCTTTCCTTCAAATTTGATTTTACCAGCCAAGTCACGAATCGGCATGAAGTCAAAACAGGTATTAATTTTCGATCCGATGATTTAGATGAAAGAAATTTCTCAGTTCTTTACGACAACCAAATCTACAGAGTACCAACTATCCTCCCTGAGAATGATTCACCTTCTCATAATCATTACAATAATACAGCAACATTTTTCTCCGGCTATATTCAGGATAAAATTGAATACGATCACTTCATTACCAATGTGGGAATACGCTTAGACCAATTCAAACCGGATGAGAATTATATTACAGATTTCTTAAACCCGGAAGGTGAGAAGGAAAAGGCTTCAAATAAATCTATGATCTCTCCCAGGATCGGCGTGGCCTTCCCCATAACGGATAGAGGTATTCTTCACTTTTCGTACGGCCACTTTTATCAAATGCCAACATTAAGGCGATTATATAAGAAAAGTATTTTTGGTGCCGGGTTAGCTCCTACCGTTGGGTATGCAGATCTCAAACCCGAGAAGACCGTCCTTTATGAGTTTGGCCTCCAGCAACAAATAGGTCCTATCATGGCTGTAGAAATGAGTGCTTTTTATAAAGACATTCGTGACCTGCTAGCAGTGCAATCTATTCGATATGAATCAGAAAAATATGGACCATCTAATTATGCAATTTATATGAATAAGGATTATGGCAATGTAAAAGGATATACATTTAGCCTGACCAAACGATACGATAAAGTGACACGTATATCCGCATTTGTGGATTATACCTATCAAGTAACTGAAGGGAATAGCCTCACTTCTGGCTCGTTCTATTACAACGCACTTTCAGGGCAAGAAGAAGAAAAACGTATCGTACCCCTGGCCTGGGATCAACGGCATATATTCAATACAAATTTGTCGATTGGAGATCCAGGTAATTGGAATATTGGGATCATCAGCAAATTATCTAGCGGCTGGCCTTATACACCTAATATTCCAGACGCAAATTATGTTCCTCAGCCAAATAGTGGCCGTAAACCTTGGCAATGGAATCTGAATATGCGGATTCATAAAAATTTTAAAATCGGAAAATTCAATTATATTCTTTATGCAAAAGTTTATAACCTAATGGACCGTCGAAACGAACGATACGTTTTTAATGATACAGGCCGTGCTGGATATACTTACGTGTTTCAATCCACTCAGGAAACACAGGGATTTAAAAAGCATTATGGTGAACCAGGAGTTCACTCTTGGTCAGAATATCAGGTAAGACCTCAATATTATACCTCACCACGATCAATCAACATTGGTTTCTCGCTAGATTTTTGATCTATATGAAAAAACTACTGATATCTACCTTAATCTTTTCAATTTTCTTGTCAATAGCTATGGGTCAGGTAAAACCTCGGCGATTTTCAAAACAATGGAAAATGGATGGTCCAGAAAAATCGTGGAATACTGTAGAACATGAATCATTTTTTCAATGGCGCGATAAGCTAAGAGCACGCCGCGCCATGACCAATGATGAGATACTTCGACGTCAGAAAGCCATCTTAAACGGAAACAAGATCACTACTGAAATTTGGAACTATGGTTCAATATCTAGTCCTGGAAATCGCGTAACAGATATTGTTTGGGAAGGCCTTGGCTATGGATATGAATTTGGTCCATTTATTGGCGCGGAAATTATCATTCCCGCCAATAGCCATCAGGATGCATATATTAAAAAAGATTCGAGCGGAAATCCTATTCTGGATGCGGATGGGAACCCAATTTGGGCAGCTAAAGTGATCAGCGATGGACTTGTTTCATTGGGGGGTGAAATCTCTCCTGATGGAAAATCATTTTGGGGTTGGGAACCACTGACATATAATGAGAAAGGTGTCCCCTATGGCGACCCTAATAGTCCCCGAATACCTACTTCCAATGATATGGATCGAGATGGAGATGGAAAACCTGATAGCTGGCCTGAAGGCTGGTATAATGCCAATTTAAAAAGGTACGTCTGGCCTGGAGCTCTTAGNCAGGGTTCATCNAATGCTGATTTAGAATCNTTCTTTGTAGTAGATGATCGCAGTAACCAAGAATTCAAATATTATCCNTTCTCTAATGATTCAACCAAAATGGGGTTAGGCATCGAAATTGAATGCCGNTACTACCAATGGTCCAATCCANTNGCAGAAGATGTCATCTTTCTTATCTACAAAGTAACTAATAAAAGTGAAAAAGATCTTAATGAAGTGGTCTTTGGCATGTGGGGTGACCCTCATATTGGTGGGCCATCCAACTGGCAAGATGATCTTTCCTATTTTGATACAGAATTGAATATGGTCTATGCCTGGGATGAAGACGGAAAATCAGATGTGGCAGGCCGGAAGCCNGGCTATTTTGGTTATATCTTTTTAGAAAGTCCCGGCGACCCACATGATGGCAAAGATAATGATGGTGACGGTCTTATTGATGAAAGTCGCGAGAACGGAATTGATGATGATGGTGACTGGAATCCAGACAAAGACGATGTTGGAATTGATGGTCTTCCAAATACCGGNGATACAGGTGAAAATGACGGTGTACCAACCGCAGGAGACGCNTTTGATATACGACAACCGGGGGAACCCAATTTTGAGTGGACCGATCTGGACGAGTCAGATATGATCGGTCTTACAAGTTTTTCCGCACCTAATTTTGGTGGAAATAACCGCATTTCAAAAGANGACTATATTTATTCTACATATATGAACCCGGGCCAATTTGACTCGTTAAATGCAGATGTGGCCGGTGATAATATTTTCTTATACGGTTCTGGAAGATTCACTTTGAAAGCCGGAGAAGCTAGNCGGTTTTCGATCGCCCTATTAGTTGGNGATNGCTACGATGATCTTACATTGAACGCNAANACTGCACGTCAGATCTATGATACCAATTATCAATTTGCGAAACCGCCAGAAAAACCAACACTTACAGCTGTACCAAGCGATGAAAAAGTGACACTTTATTGGAATGATATAGCAGAATCTTCATGGGATCCTATATCCGAAGAGTATGATTTTGAAGGGTATGTAATCTATCGAAGTACAGATCCTAGTTTCTTAGATCAACAAAACATAACAGATATCAATGGATCTCGGTTTTTATTTGAACCTCTCACAACAATCACAGGTGGTTGGGCCAAATGGGATCTAATCAATGATTATGTAGGGCCCAGTGACATCCCTTACACGGGGCGAGGAATCTCATACCACTTAGGAAACAATACGGGGTTGGTTCATTCATTTGTGGATTCAAACAATGTAATTAACGGCCAGCGATATTATTATGCAATATGCTCTTATGATCATGGTACAAAGATCATGGATATTGGTCCAAGTGAATCTTCAAAAACAATTACTCTNAACCCAGAAACTAATGAAATATTTTTGGANATTAACACTGCTTCTATTNTTCCCAGCTTACCTGCTGCAGGATATATAAAAGGTTCTGTGGCGGATTATGACTCTTTATCATTTATCAAACGAATTGCTGGATTTGGAACAGGGGACTTTTATTTGGAGGTTTTAGACCCTCGAGCTATTGAAGATACAAATACATTTCAGATCACATTTGATGCGAG
Organism: Fidelibacterota bacterium; assembly: GCA_002704905.1. Taxonomy (GTDB): domain Bacteria; phylum Fidelibacterota; class Marinisomatia; order Marinisomatales; family TCS55; genus TCS55. The sequence goes on along the minus strand of PAIR01000061.1, from coordinate 4,930 downwards.
TCCAACTCGGTATTCAATTGAAGATCTTAAACCTGTTATTGAAACTCGCATCTCCAAAACAAATGTTTTTATAACCTTGAAGAAAAACAGAGTGAATCCAAATCGTTTTATATTAAAGGATAAAAATGGGACTATTATGACTTTGGGGCAGGATTACCTATTATTCCCTGAAGCAGGCCAGGTCGTTGTTACAGATACTCTGAGTTCCAATATAAACAATGGCGATTCAGTTAAGATAGAGTATACCCATTACCCTCTTTGGGAAAGTAAGCGATTGAATAATGAAGAATCAAACCCGGTTGTTGATGGGATTAAAATTTATGTAAAAGATAAAATTCTGGAATTAAATAATGAAAAGTCTAAATGGACCGATGGAAGCACCGGGAACTATCAAGCTACCATAGGTCCTTATGATGGTAAAAGATCTAATATGCGCGCTGCTGATTATGAAGTTCGCTGGTTTGATTCGATTGCTGATACCAGTTCCTTAGGTACAGCTACCGCACCATTTCAAATCTGGAATGTCACNCCTGGTTTAGTTCCTTTCAAAAAGAAAATTGTGGTACTGGATTATAAGGTCCGGAATAAAACATGGGATCTGGGTGAAAGTGTNGTGATCTTTGAAGAAGGNGCTAGTCTTACGATATCCTGGCAAATTGATTTTGATATTCCATTAAACGGAGATGTTTCTCATCCTGTTGGCGGCGATATCTATTACATTGCTACAGATCGACCCTTTAAAGCCAATGATATATACCAATTCCAGACTATAGCATCTACCATTAATGTAGAATCTGCTTCAAATGCACTGGATGAGATTAGAGTAGTGCCTAACCCCTATGTCGTTACCAATATATTAGAGCCTTTGGATCGTCAAAATCCTAGAGATCGTGGTCCAAGACGAGTTTATTTCGATAAACTTCCAANTGAATGCACTATNCGAATCTATACAACGACCGGTGAATTNGTNAAAGTGATCTCCCATTCNGCAACATTTGATAATGGNCAGGAATTCTGGGATNTAACAACGAAGGATAATTTNCCGATTGCCTATGGAGTTTATATTTACCANGTTGATGCGGGGGAACTNGGTGAAAAGATNGGAAGACTGGCGGTTATAAAATGAGANGANTTATTNTCATTNTTTTTTCAGCTNCTATTGGTTTTTCCCAATTGNATAATACAGAAACCATCACAAAGACGGGGACTACCGCAGCACAGTTCTTAAAAATTGGTGTTGATGCTCGGGGATCCGCTATGGGAAATGCTTTTACAGCCATGAGTGGCGATATCAGCGCCATGTATTGGAACCCTGCCGGACTTGCANCAATCGGAAAAATAGAATCTATNTTTGTNAATGCCAATTGGTTGGCTGGNATTAATTTCAATTATGCGGCAATTGCTATCAATCTAAATCAAGGTGGCGTAATTGGTTTCAGTATGACAGACCTCTCTACGCCGGAAGATATTGTNAGAACCGTAGAAAAACCCAATGGAACAGGTGAATATTTTGACGCCAGTGATCTGGCTATGACTATCTCTTATGCAAAATCATTGACAGATAAATTCGCAATGGGTGGTAATATTAAATANATTCGGCAACAGATCTGGCACGCCAGNGCATCTTCTTTTGCTGCCGATCTGGGCGCCTTATTTACTACACCATTCAGAGGTATTCGACTTGGCGCAAGCTTGTCGAATTATGGCTCAGATATGCAAATGAAAGGCCGAAACCAGAAATTCAGTGTTGATCCAGATCCAGTTAATGAGGGTAATGTAGAATTTGTAAATGCCATGTATGAAACAGATAAATTTCCACTACCNCTGATTTTTCGGGTGGGTATAGCTGGTGAAATNATTCANTCTGAAAAGTCGCGGCTCAGTTTTGCCATAGATGCCCTACATCCTAACGATAATGCTGAATGGGTTAATATTGGAATGGAATATGCTTTGGCCGAAACATTTTTTTTAAGGAGCGGAATAACTACTCTATTTCGAGAAGANACNGAAGAAGGNTTNACTTTTGGAGCCGGGATGAATTATCGAATCNGACNATCTGCAACTCAACTNAAATTTGATTATTCCTATTCTGCCTATGGCCGCTTAAAAAATGTNCAGCGCTTATCTCTCGGTCTAAAATTCTAAACTNTCTTTTTCAACCAACTCAAGACTTCCATTAAACCACCAAANACAGGGGCGCCTGTATTNTCTAACCGAGACTGACTTACATGCCCGTGAGANATNAACGCACAGTCNGCTCCAATTAGATCTGCCACTTCTTTATCATGAAGCGTGTCCCCCACAAACAAAATCTCATGGGGTCCATGGTTTAGTTCATTCACCCATCGCTTACCCATCTCTTCTTTACCATATGCATAATGATTATCCTGCCCCATTACTTTAATGAAAAAATGTTCAATTTGATGAAATTTTATAGTGGCATCCAGCATTGCCTGGCTAGAAGCAGATAACAAAGATTGAGTGATTCCCATTCTNTCCATATATTTCATTGTATCAATTGCATCCGAGTGAAGGTCGGGTTCCTGAATACGTTCCATATATTCATGAATAAATTCATCTCCAGATATTTCAAAAGGTTCTTTTTCTAAATCAAACCCTAATTTTTTATAATATTCTTTNACAGGAAAACAAAAATTTTCTAAAAACCAGGTTTCTGTCATTTTATCCATACCTCTTTTGCTTAATACTTTATTCATAATCTCAATACAAAAAAGGCGATCGTTCAATAACGTTCCATTCCAGTCCCAAATGATATGTTTATACTTCATGTTAAGGGATAAACCTGCNGGAGATTTATTAAAAAAGAAATAACTTTTCGGTCTATGTTTTCTTNAATTAANCCACTAATTGATAAATTGCAAAAGCACTTGTTAGGTCCATTGCCTGGCAAAAAAGCACATCTATTAACCAAGGTTCAAACCCAAATACCAATTAATTTTCCAACTTCAATTGAAACAGCTATCCCTGCCTCTGTTTTAATACTTTTATTTCCTAANAATGGACATATACATTTTTTTCTTACTCAGCGAACTGATGAAGTGGAACATCACAAAGGACAAATTTCATTTCCGGGAGGNGCTTGGGAGGATGGTGAAGAACTTCATGAAACAGCTATCCGTGAAACAGAAGAAGAAATAGGCGTAGATCGAAATACAGTAGAAATAGTGGGTGGACTCACNCCATTCTTTGTNCCCGTCACCGGCTTTATGATTAATCCCTTTATTGGATGGTGTAATAAAAAGCCGTCTACAAATATTCAAACCNATGAAGTACATAAATTNTTTATAGTTTCTCTATCTGACTTACTAGATGATAAATTATTTCTGTCAGAAAATTGGGAAATTCGAGGACATGAAGCTATAGTCCCCTTTTATAAATTTGAAGGACAAAAAGTTTGGGGTGTNACAGCGGCAATTCTTTCGGAATTCAAATTGATATTAAAAGAAATNAAACTTAATAATATNTTATGANTTACAATCGACACAAGGTTATTTATCAATTTTATATCTTATGCCAAGAAAGATTATTCTCATGATTTTTGCTCAACGAACAAGTGTAATCTTTTCTTGAATGGTTTGAATACCATCATTTAAAGTCAGAAAATAAATTCCACTAGATACTTGTCGTACTCCTGAAGAAGTTCCTAACCAAATAACTTGATTTTTTCCAGGACTACTACGTCTTACAGTAGACCAAATTTCTTGCCCATTTATATTATAAATNGAAAAATNAATCTTGGTATTGAATAGGGATTCATACTCAATTATTAATTGATCNGACATTGGATTTGGATAAATCTTATGGTTAAAGGATATTAATCCATCCTTTGCTTCATTAGATTCTATTTTTAACAATTTAAGATTTACCTNTGGACGTCCGATTAATACCTTAAGTGTTTGGANTCCCTTTGATAAATATGCCTCACCTATTTCTGTATCTATCCATATTTGATTGNCCCCTGTAANAGGAAGATCAACCGCATCAATAATCTTTTTTTGNCCGGAATAAATCACAATGGCCCCTTGTTTTGCCGATGAAGAGGATNGAACTGAGAAAGTGTAATCACCTGATTTTAAAACATTCACNGTATAATTCATAAATTCCCCTGACTGGGTCCATCCCACATTATAGGGAATAATCGTAGTATCATTAGATGACTCAATATCCACACCATCATTACGATAACTCCAGCCTGAGTTACCATGACCGGTTTGGTCTCCTACACCAGTCCGCATGAAATCATAATCCATATAGGCAATTCCTAATGCACCTAAATCATAATCAGCAAATGCAATTTCCCCGGGAATAAGATGATTTTTAAATGGTTTGCTCTTTTTTCGATAGCTTACCTCTAGCAAAGAGAAAATAACACCTCTTCTTATTTCGCAATTTTTTAACAGTAGGCCTTCCGCCATTTCCATTAAACCAGAAACGCATATGTCTTGGCTAGGCTTAGATATTTTACCACCCCAATAGTCTAAAATACTACGATAGTTTTTAGTAAGAGGTACAGATGCAATGGTTGTGATAGTATCATATTTTTTATAGGTCCACCAATTCCAGCCTATTCCTTTTGATTCCACAAGGTCAATTACCCTTGCCCACCATTCATTCGAGTTTTCTCCAAACTCACCTAACCATAATGGCGTATTGGTTTCGTTGCTTAAGTTTATAAGATATTGAATAGTCCCTATTGTGACATCATTCCAATACTTGTGAAATGACCATACCATGTTACTATCAAATGGTGGTGATAAACCTTCAAAGCTTGTTGAATACCAGTTCCCATTAACAAAAATGATATGATTATTATCATACTTCCTTATACGATTTCGTATTCTAAAATGTAAATTTCTATTCTCCTTATTGCTCATATTATTAGGTAGTACTGGTTCATTAATAAGGTCAT
>PAIR01000060.1 GCA_002704905.1 Fidelibacterota bacterium | reverse complement strand
CATATCAATAGATCAGGTATTATCAGCCGTTTCAGAACACACAGGAGTTTCTGTTGACCGAATCATTGGAAAACGTCGTGACCAGGCGACTGCAGAAGCTCGACGAATAGCAATGTATATGCTTCGAGAAGATGCCCATTTGACATCAACACGAGTAGGCCAAGCTATAGGTGGTAAAGACCATTCGACTGTTTTATATGCTCAAAAACGTTTTGAACAGTTAATGGAAATCGATAGTTCAAAACGTGATCATTTAGCTGCAATTAGAAACATATTAACTCGATCACGTCGAGTGCCTACACAAGCGCATTAATTTTTTCTAAGCAAAAACATTCTTTAGATTTTTAAACTATGATCACCGTATTACCGCGCGATTAAAATTTAAATTAAATCTATAACTTTTAGTTCATGAAATTAGTTATATGACAATCAAATTAACTGTTGATAACCATGTTGGTTCTTATAAATAACTATTCGTTATTTCTGAATAACTTTATAAGTTTGGAAATGTTTGATCGACGGAATTCAGAGTTTTACACATAAAAAACGAATTTTTATTCCTTTTCCACTTAATTCCCTGATATTCCTCATCTAATCCACAAATCCTTTTATAGTGACAGCATGAAGGATATACACATNTCAACACTCCTTTANTGTTATTACNATTAAATAANANAANNANAAAANNANTTATATTTTTCACATGATTGATTCAANAGTAATAGAAGTACGCTCAGGTAATGGNGGNCATGGNATGGTCTCTTTTATAAGAGAGGCTCTTTTACCTCGTGGTGGACCAGGAGGTGGTGATGGAGGNCANGGTGGAGATATTGTGNTAGTTGCTGATTCTTCAATTAACACACTTACAAAATTTCACTGGCANCCACATTTCATTGCAAAAAANGGTTCAAATGGTCAAGGGCATCATAAAAATGGAGCTAANGGTGAANCTGTTGAAGTTTCTGTACCANTCGGNACAGAANTTTGGNTTTGGGAAGATAGTAAAGATAAAGAATTAATGGGTGAACTTATTCATGANGGGGATCAAATAATNGTTGCTCAAGGAGGAAGAGGAGGNAGAGGCAATGCTCATTTTGTAAGTGCTACTCATCAAGAACCTNTTTTAGCTGAAGCTGGTGNGGATGGTGAAGTTNGTCGCATNCGTCTTAATCTTAAACTTTTGGCAGATATAGGTCTTATTGGTATGCCTAATGCTGGAAAATCCAGCATATTAACTGCAATNAGTGCNGCTCGGCCAAAAATTGCTGATTATCCATTTACAACCATTGAACCTGTTTTAGGAGTTGTAGATTACAGTCATAAAAGTTTTGTGGTTGTGGATATTCCAGGATTAATAAAAGGGGCNCACCAAGGTGTAGGTCTGGGTGATGAATTTCTAAAACACATACAAAGAACTCGNGTGCTCGTACATGTTGTAGACGGCAGTGAAGACAATATTGTTGAACGAATAATAAGTATTAACAATGAAATATCACGTTTTGATGCCGAACTTGCTAAAAAACCTCAAATACTGGTNATCAATAAATTTGATCTTGATGAAGTTTCAGTATTAGAAAGTGAAATTATTGAATCAGTTAAATCTGCTAAGGGGTTACATTCAACAATCGTATTTGTTTCAGCTGCAACATATGCAGGTATGAATGAACTCAAACATGCTATGTCTGATTATTTAGANCAAAGAGGTCAACAAAAAACAACTTTTGCAGTTTCGANCGNGGATGCCGTGATAATAAAACCCAAGGTAAAAAAGCCTGAAAAAGTAATCGTGCGTAATCAAAATGGTTCATGGCGTATAGTTCATCAAAAAGCTGTTCGTCTGGCTCGNGGTAGTAATCTTGAGACTTGGGAAGCTCGNATTCAATTCCAACACCGATTAGAACAGCTNAAAGTAACTAAAGCGCTACGTAGCGCCGGTATTGAAATCGGTGACACCGTTATGGTTGGAGATTGGGANTTCAACTGGGATTAATATGACTCCACCAACCGACATTGAAAAAATCGGAGTTTTTGGTGGCACGTTTGATCCTATTCATAATGGNCATTTAGCGATAGCAGAATTTGTACGNCTTAACTTGGNTTTGGANAGAGTTATATTTGTTGTAGCTAGTGATCANTGGTTAAGACAATACCCTCCAGAAGCATCAGCTACNGATCGATTTAATATGGTTGAATTAGCCGTAAGAAATCGNGCGTATTTTTCGGNTTCGGATGTGGATATTGTTCGCCAGGGGCATACTTATACCATCGATACANTAAGAGATTTACGTNCNCAGNTGGGTCATTCAGTTGTCTTNAAACTGATCATAGGNGCAGATGCTGCCAATTCATTTGATCANTGGAAATGTGCTGAAGAAATTCAATCTTTTGCGACNGTTGTGGTTGTTGGACGACCTNCCATGCAAATTAAANCTCCTTTGCTAGGCAGTGACTTAAATATTGATATAAAAGTCGAATANCTTGAGGGACCCATGGTAGATGTATCGGCGACNATGATTCGTAATNTTAATAAGTCCNAAAAACAAATTGAAGAATTTACGACTCAAGCAGTTACCGATTACATAAAATCAAAACGTCTCTATCGNAAATAGGAGTAGGCATGATCCAAAGATCCGATCTCAATAAGATTGCAACACGCTTGTATGAAAGAGCGCTTGAACTGGATTCACTGAAATTTGGACAATTCGTGCTGTCTTCAGGACAGCAAAGTTCTTATTATTTTGATGGACGCATGCTTTCTACAGACCCTGAAGGTGCAGATTTGATATCCAGAGCTTTTAGCTTTGCAATNGATGAATNTCACGTTGANGCATTCGGTGGTCCCAGCGTTGCAGCTGTGCCAATTGTTGGTTCGNTAGCTCTTCGTTCACACCTAGAAGGCAAAACTAGTACTGGATTCTTTGTCCGGCCTGAATCAAAAGAACATGGTGTTGGTAAACAGATTGAAGGCAACTTAAAACCTGGGATGAGGGTAGCGGTATTCGATGATACTGTTTCTACTGGTGGCAGCCTGTTAAAGGCGATTGATGCCGTACAAGATTTTGGTTGTACTGTTGTAACTGTGATGGCTGTTTTAGATCGACATCAGGGAGGAGGGCATGAGTTAGAGCGTCGGGGGATACCGTTTTTCAAGCTTTGGGAATCNACGCCTCAAGGCAAAATNACTGTAGTAGTGTGAACCGTTGACCTGTATTTCAAAATATCNAGATATAAAAAANTTGATGAATATTTAAAATGGTATTTTGATTGTTAGTTAAACATCAAGGTTTTTAACTTCTAGTGCGTTCGCCCGAATGAAGTTTCGTCGTGGTTCGACATCGTCTCCCATNAGAGTTCGGAACATGTCGTCGGCAGCCATCGCATCATCAGCGGTCACTCGCAGCATGACTCTTTCATTAGGATCCATGGTGGTCTCCCACAGCTGTTCAGGATTCATTTCACCGAGACCCTTGTANCTTTGTACGTTTACTCCCGATCTGTCAGAGTTATTATCTAACGTTGCAGGAAGCTGATGCCATTCAATNTTGTCAGCAACTACGTTATCGCCCTTTGTAATAGTTAGTGCTCCGGCTTCAANAACTTGTTGAATNACCGGATATAACGAGTGCAGGCGTCGGACAGCGGGATTGTTGAAGATGTCTTTGGTTAGGGTGTAGCCGTCNATGTCGAATGTTTTATCTGGAAGAATTACCGGTTCTACCTCTTCGACAACTTCGCTTGCAGATTCAGCCGATTCATCGAATAAAGAAACCTGTTCGGCTTCTGAAACGATTTCATGTTCCGTTTTTATAGGTTGTTCAGGTCTGAAGTCTAGNGAAGCGTATTCCGGGTCTTTTATAAGTTTTTCAATGACATTTTCTGGAATATTAAGAACTCTCGCTACTTCAAGTGAGTCGACGTATTCACGCAGAGGCGTTAGAACTCGCCCTATNTTTGNNCTTTTTAAANTCANGCTAGGATCAGNNTCNNANNTAATNTTTATNNTTCCNTATAANCGATTTGCGGTCCATTCGTCTAATTCGCNTTCNGAGTANAGCCATTTTGCAGANCGTCCTCTTGAAGCGCGATATAAAGGTGGCTGCGCTATGTAAAGATGGCCGTTACCTATGACTTGTGGCATGTTTCGGAAGAAGAATGTGAGTAGCAGTGTTCTTATGTGAGCTCCGTCAACGTCCGCGTCAGTCATGATGATGACGCGGTGGTATCGTAACTTTTCTTCGTCATAATCTTCACCTAGCCCGGCCCCAAGTGCAGTGATTAGTGCAGCGATTTCTTCATGTGCGAGCATTCGTTCGGGACGGGCTTTTTCAACGTTTAGAATCTTACCGCGTAATGGTAANATTGCCTGGAATTGCCTGTCTCTTCCTTGTTTTGCAGATCCACCTGCGGACTCACCCTCNACGATGTATATTTCTGAACTGGCAGGATCTTTTTCNGTACAGTCGGCGAGTTTACCTGGTAGNGANCCCCCGTCCATNGCATTTTTNCGAATGACGAGATCACGTGCTTTCTTNGCCGCGGCGCGAGCACGTGCGGCAGTTGTNGATTTGTTGATGATTNANGCGCCATCTCNAGGGTTGTCNTCAAGAAATTCTGTAAGNTGGCGTCCGACGATTTGCTCTACCGCNCCTTTGACTTCTGGGTTNCCAAGGCGACCNTTTGTTTGGCCTTCGAATTGAGGGTCTTTAACTTTGACGCTTATAACCGCCATTAAACCTTCTCGTACGTCNTCACCNGANAGGTTTTTTATATCGTCTTTTCCCACTCCAAATACGTTGTTTTTACGTGCATAGTCATTGAGGACACGTGTAAGTGCTGAGCGAAATCCGGTCACGTGTGATCCCCCGTCACCCGTTCGAATGACGTTTGCAAAAGACAGACAATTTTCGATGAAAGAATCGTTGTATTGAAGTGCTACTTCTACAACGATGTCATCGACAGTTTCCTGTGCATACATAACATTTGGATGGACAGAACCACGTTGTCGATTTAGCGATCTAACAAAGCTTTGGACACCACCGTCGAACATGTAAGTTACATCGTTAAATGGCCAAACGTTGTCGTGCCAGTGAGACATGAGGTGGATAGTTAAACCTTGGTTTAAATAGGCCATTTCTTTAAATCGTCCCGCGATGGTGTCCCAATCGTAGTTGATTTCAGGGAATATCTTGCTGTCGGGTATCCATGAGACACTTGTCCCTGTGCCTGGCAGATCATCGTTTGTCGATTCGCGGACATCCATATCTCCGATGGTTTTGCCACGCTCGTACATTTGGGTGCTGACCTTACCGTCCCGTCTCACCTCGACTTTTGTCCACTCCGATAAAGCATTTACAACTGAGGCGCCAACGCCGTGCAACCCACCTGAGACTTGGTAGCCCTTGTCACCGAACTTCCCCCCCGCGTGAAGAGTGGTCATCACTGTTTCTAGAGCAGAGAGGCCGGTTTTTTTATGTTTATCTACGGGTATTCCGCGTCCATCATCAACTACTGTTACCGATCCATCTTTATGGATTGTTATGTCTATTCTGCTCGCAAAGCCCGCCATTGCCTCGTCGACGCTGTTATCGACGATCTCTCTGATTAAATGAAATACTCCTTCTGTACCGGTTGTGCCTATGTACATACCAGGGCGTTTGCGTACGGCCTCAAGGCCTTCCATTACCGTTATGTCTTCAGCGCTGTATTGGGATGAGCCACCGGTGATGCTGGATGTGCCGTTTTTTCGCTTTGCCATTCGTCGTCCTTACCCTGCGATTAATANCAGGAGTTTAGATTTAGCCCACACCATTTGATTTACCCTGAGGAACACAAATCAAACTTTTGTAAAACATGAACACGGGCTAGGAGAATAGGGATGAATCAGATTAGATTCACAGGTGTTTACTTAAGTTGTAAACGAGNCNCTAATAGTACCATTTTCTTGACTTATCTGATGAGTTTAGCTTCAGTANAAAACGCTGTATAGTTTTTTTGTAAAGAAAGCTTTTTTCATGATCAACAGTTTGGTTGATGTTTATAACACTTTTCAGTTTGTCAATTTGTGGGTGTTAATGTCTGTAGTTTTAAACATTGGTTCTGCTGTAGTGATTTGGCTTGATAAACGAAAAGCTCAGAACGGAAAAAAACGTATANCTGAACACACGCTCTTAGTATGGGCTGTAGTTGGAGGATGGCCTGGTGGTCTTTGTGCCATGTATGNATTAAGTCATAAAACTTCTAAAGGTTTGTTTTTAGCTAAATATTGGTTAATGGTGCTAATTTGTATTTCAGGATTATTTTTGGTTGGATATGCGATGATTCAACAAATGAATACCCTAAAGTGATCACCACCNTGTCCCTATCGGGTCTATAATCCCGCCATCCCATTCAGGGTTATCTATTCCCCTGAACGAGTTGTTTCCCCGGAAATGGTGATTNATGGTTGCAAAAAGATGATTCNCACTATTTGAATAGCTTATNTGGAGAGGTTNTAGAGGAAAAAAATGGATATTGACCGTGATCTTCTNTTGTTGATGCTTCGACGTATGTGGATGATTCGAAATTTCGAATTAAAAGTAATCGAAGTCCACTCGGCTGGCGAATTCGCTGGTGGTGCNCATCCATATATNGGGGAAGAAGCTGTGGCGGTTGGTGCGTGTGCTGCGNTAAAGGACACGGATTATATTGCNGGGAATCATCGTTCACACGGACATCCGATTGCTAAAGGTGGTCGCGTGGATAAGGCTATGGCGGAGCTTTACGGGCGGGTAGACGGGTATTGCAAAGGCAAAGGCGGGTCTATGCACCTCGCTGATTATTCGATCGGAATTCTGGGAGAGTCTGGAATTCTGGGATCGTCTGTACCGGTGGCTGTGGGTGCTGCTCTTGCAGCTAGTATCAAAGGTGAAAAATTNGTTTCTCTTGCTTTTTTTGGGGATGGAGCCTCAAATCAAGGCGCACTGCATGAGTCTATGAANCTAGCTTCGGTGTGGAGCCTACCGATTATATTCATATGCGAAAACAACCAATACGCAGTGACNACTTCCTATGCTGAAACTGTTGCAGTTGAACATGTTTCAGATAGGGCCTCGGCTTANAACATGCCTGGAATCCTTGTTGATGGTCAGGATGCTATTGCCATGTATGAAGCAACAGCNGCAGCTGTAAAGCGGGCGCGTGCAGGTGANGGCCCNAGTCTTATCGAAGGACTCACGTATAGGTTTGAGGAGCATTCTTTGGGACTTGGCCGTGTACGTCGAGGTGAATACAGGACACAGGAAGAAATTGATAATTGGCGCAAGCGTGACCCATTGGATATTCTCGAGCAAAATATAATTTCGCAGGGTGTAGCAACTCGCGCAGAATGTGATGATATCAACTCAGAAACGGTGGAAGAGGTTGAGAAGGCAACAGAGTTTGCTCGAAATAGCCCGTTCCCCGAACCGTCTGATTTGTTCGATGATATGTGGGCTGATCCCATAGCGTTTCCATAATAAATTGAATGCGATATTTTTTTAGAAATTCCTTATTTCATAGGTAACAGATAGCAATGGCCCAGACAGTATTTATAGAAGCAATTAATCAGGCAATTATTGAAGAGATGAGACGAGATGAAAATGTCTTCATCATGGGTGAAGATATTCGCAGGTCTGTTTATGGAGCTACAGCGAATCTCCTTACTGAATTTGGCGAAAAACGAGTTTTGGATACCCCACTCTCAGAAAATGGCTTTTTTGGAGCTGCAATCGGGGCATCACTTGTAGGTATGCGTCCCATAGTCGAAACTCTTACCAGTTTCATGTGGGTTGGTATGGACCAGTTGATCAGTCAGGCTGCAAAAATGCGGTATATGTTTGGAGGCCAGGCAACGCTTCCTGTTGTTTACCGCGCAAGTATGTTCTACGGTGGTGGATCCGCTGCCCACCATTCAGATCGCTCCTATCCCATGTTTATGAACATGCCTGGTATTAAGATTATCGTTCCATCCAACCCTGCGGATATGAAAGGTCTTCTCAAGTCTGCAGTTCGCGATAATGACCCCTGTATTGTTTTTGAGGACGGTACCTTGGCCGGTATGCGTGGTGAAGTCCCTGAAAATGAAGATCTTCCCGGGGATGAGCTAGTCGTGCCGTTCGGGCAAGCCAAAATGGTACGTGAAGGAACTGACTGCACAATAGTGGGGGTTGCTGGCGGTGTAAACATTGCAGCTTCTGTTTCTGATCAACTTGCGCAAGAAGGAATATCGGTAGAAGTTATTGATCCCAGAACTTTAGTTCCGTTAGATAAGAAAACTATTTTAAGTTCTGTAGAAAAAACAGGCCGGCTTGTCATTACGGATCCTGCTCACAAAGTTTGTAGTGCTGCTGCAGAAATTGCATCGATTGTTGCAGAAGAGGGTTTTTGGTCACTTCAGGCGCCAATTCAAAAGGTTGCTTCTGAGCAAGTACATATTCCTTATACTCCAGCCCTTGAGCCACATGTGTATCCGGATGTCGAAAAGGTTACTGCTGCTGTAAAGCGCACACTTGAGAGCTGAGATATTCAGGTTTTTCATCAACTGAGATTTTTATTGTCAAAGCGTTTTATGCTCTGATAAAGACCGGTCAATTTAACAGGTAACAAAGTTTGATTAGAGCATAAATGAGACAGAAATAGTGTTAAACCC
>PAIR01000059.1 GCA_002704905.1 Fidelibacterota bacterium | reverse complement strand
AAGGTGATTTTATTTTTAAATCTTTATTCAATAAGCGACGCGGAGCACCTTCAACGATATACTGGATTGTTGGATCTGCCTGAAGGCGCATACCCATATTCAATCGATTATGGTATACACCAGAAATAATTGGTCTTTCACGATTATAAATCGCCTCCCCTTCAATAATCGAAGCTAATGTAAGGACCTCTTTTTCTGCCATACCTAGTTCTGCCATCCTTTTCCTTAAGTCAGTCGTTATTTGACTCTGGTAATGCTCAATCATTCTACCGATAATATCTTGGACCTCATCATCATCTGAAAACTGGTAGGTATCCGGAAATAAGTATCCTTCAATAGATACTCCTTCAATACCCCATTTCCAAAGTAGTAATTCGTTCCGACAGGCGTTTTCAAATTCATTCGCATCAACCCCCAGTTTGTCTTCTAATTCTTTGGCGATAATAGGAATGGTCCACCCTTCAAGAATTGTCACCTGTCTATTAACCTGTATACCATTAACTAATTGGTCAATGATATCAAAATTAGTCCTAGCCTTTATCAGCTTAAAGCGACCCGCAGGTATATCTTTTTCATACCCCAAAGTTTTCACTGCTAATAGAAAAGACCGCTCGTTGCGGATTACATTATAATCCTGCAAACTAGCACTTACCTCTTTAAGGGAAGCACCTTTGGGGATGGTCACCTTCACTGAATCATAGGGATTTCCTTGAGGCCATAACAATACTAGACTGTAGAATGACAAAAGGACACCCAACACAACTGCTGCCATAATTCCGATGAAACTTTGACCAAGATGAAATTGAAAATTTTTCATCATTTGCGGGCGCGAAAATTATTCATTATTACTTATTCATTGCAAAACATATCGTATAATATCTTATATGGGTAATAATTGTAAATTTCTTAAAAACTGATTGGTCTCGCTAGCCTATTACTGTAATTTTTTCGCCGCTATGCAGGATAAAAAAACAAATAATAGTATTCACCTTTTTGAGGGATGGGCTTTTGGGAAGTTTAATTATATTTTATTTACTGTGGGAGTGACCGCTCTTATGAGTGGCTATGCTTTCATGGCAACTGGAACAGTAAATAGCTTTCAAAGTTTGACTCTGGCACCTATTCTTCTTTTTTTAGGATACGTAGTTATTATTCCATTGGCCCTGGTATATCGAAAAAAAGCGACTCAAAAAGATAAATAAAATAATTTGGGGCTGTAGTTCAGTTGGTTAGAACGCCGGCCTGTCAAGCCGGAGGTCGAGGGTTCGAGTCCCTTCAGTCCCGCAAGTTTCCCCATCGAGAGATGGGGTTTTTTGTTTTATAACTTGAAGCGGTTAATCTTATCCAAATCTACCCATCATTCCGCAAACAAAAAAGCCCCTGCGAGTAGGCTATCTGAGCCAGAGGTGTTTTAATTATGCTGCTAGTCCATATTGGTTTTCTTCCTTATCTCCTTCTTTAGACATCCAAAGTATCAGTATTAACCAGCCAATAACAGGTAAACCCCACAATAAACTCCACCATCCATTTTTATTAATATCATGCAATCTTCTAACTGTAACTGAAATACTAGGCACTAGGAGCAAAAGGCGAGAAATTTCCACTAAAGGGAGCACTGGGAATCCATTAATACGCCCTATCTCCCAACCAATCATTATATCAATTAGTGAAAGAGAAGATAGAAGGATAAAAGTAAAAAGAGCAAAATACCAAAACTCAGACCTAATTGCCCTTCCCTTAAAAACTACATAATTTTTAATACATTTAATAAACCAGTCCATTGCCTTATCCTTTCAATAAATTGTTAAATGATCAAGAATTAATACTATTTTTTTTGAATATTATAATAAATAACATTCACACTACCAGAATTGGCCGTAACCAAATCCAGTTTACCATCACCATTCAAATCACCCAAAGATACTCCATAAGTTACTTCTTCTTTCTTACCAAATTGATTCAATGAAAATTTCACATCATTATTAATGTAGTAATGATTCTTTTGTCCATTATTACCTACTACAATATCAATATCTCCATCATTATCGATATCACCAACATCTACTGCCATGGTTTTATCTTGCTTACGGCCAAAGAAAATATGGCGTTCATATGAACCTTCTTCGTTTCCAAAATAAATACAATTTTTTTCACCAATATTAGCAACCACTATATCAAGGTAATTATCCCCATTCATATCAGCTAAAACTACACCTCGCGTCTCATCATTTTTTGTGCCAAATAAGAATGATTCTTTAAAACTTGGACCATAATAGATTCGATTTGCTTGACCATTCCTATTAGCCAAAACTAAATCGGTTAATTGATCTCCATTCATATCTCCAGCAGCAATAGTAATAGTAGCCTCATCTAAACTACCAAAAGCGACTCCATTTGCAAATTTTCCTTTACCGTTATTATAATATATAAAATTTTGACTTTTACGATTTGCCACTACCACATCTAGAAATTCATCTCCATTTAGATCTGCGATACAAAGGCCTCGAGTATTAGATGTTTGCTGTCCAAAGTAATGATCAAATTTCAAATTTCCCTCACCATCATTAATGAACACTTGATTCTGGATACGATCATTGGCTACTAATGCATCAAGATCGCCATCATTATCGATATCAGCTAGGGACACTTGATAAGTAGTATTTGATTCTCCACCAAGGGGGACACTTCGACGAAAAAATCCTCTGCCATCGTTAAAGTAGATCAAGTTCTGTTCTGCCCAGTGACGACCATTAGCCACAACCATATCTAAATCACCATCTTGATCCAAATCACCTAGACTGATAGATGCACTCAAATTTTTCTGAGTCCCCAAAATTCCGTAAGGGTGTGTTTTAAAAATACCTTGAGCACCAACCGAACTCATGGAGAGTATAACCGCATAAATGTAAAGTCGCATTATATTACTCATAGATTAATGGTTTCATTTTAATAAAGAGTTTTAATCCATTAAATTAAGATTAAGTTTATGTTTCAGATATCGCCATTAATAAGCCCTAAAACTACTTTCTAAATGGAAACAATATTAAACTATTTTAATTCTATTACCTCAAGCCATCGCAGTATCATTTTAGTTAGTGGATTGGCATTTTTTTTGCTTTTGGAATCAGGAATACCTTTATTTCGTTTTGATTACAAAAAAGCAAAGCATCTTCTATTAAATTTACTTTTTACTTTGACCACTTTGGTGATCAATTTGATCGGTGCATTCCTAATATTAATGGCGGCAGATTATAATGTCCAAAATGGGATGGGAATTCTCAATTTGATTGAACTGCCAATTTGGATGAATGTTTTATTAGGTATTATGCTTCTAGATCTAATTGGTGCATGGCTTATCCACTGGATCGAACATAATGTGAAATGGATGTGGGGGTTTCATATTATTCATCATACGGATCAATATGTTGATGTAACAACGGGCTTACGTCATCATCCAGGAGAAAGTNTTTTNAGACTNTTATTTACTGCACTTGCTGTTTTTGTGTCTGGNGCATCTTTTGGTACAGTAATGCTTTATCAAACNNTTTCTGCATTTTTTGCCCATCTTACTCATGCTAATATCAAGNCTATTCCATGGTTAGANAAAATACTATCAGTTGTGTTTGTAACACCTCATTTTCATAAAATTCATCATCATTATATTTTACCCCATACGGATCGAAATTATGGAAATATTTTTTCACTATGGGATCATCTATTTAATACTTCAATTACAATAAAAAATATGGATGAATTAACTTACGGCTTAGATACCCATATGGATCAAAAGGAAACATCCAATATTATATCTATGTTTAAAATCCCATTTATGGCATATCGTAAACCAGTGGGATCAAAATTCAGCGAATAGGAATTAATTGTAAATGGACTTTATAGATCTGCTCGGATGGACAGCTACAATCCTTTTACTGATTGGCTACTATTTGAATGCAAAAAAGTATATTTATTCATGGATTATTTGGATGGCAGGAAATTCAATTATGTTAATCTATGCTCTTTTAATTCAATCCAATTCGTTAGCCTTCCTATCAAT
Source organism: Fidelibacterota bacterium (assembly GCA_002704905.1). GTDB lineage: Bacteria > Fidelibacterota > Marinisomatia > Marinisomatales > TCS55 > TCS55. Next base: position 5,994 of record PAIR01000059.1, on the reverse strand, counting down.
TGTTCTTGTCTTTTTAAACATTTTTGGGTGGCACAGTTGGCGTAAGCCAAAAGAATAGTATGTTAAGATTAATTATATTGATTTTGCTAATCATTGAAGGCTGTACAAGCGTTTCTACAAAAAAGCATCCTGCTTATGTATATAAAGATCCATACCATTATGGTATTTTGAGCAAAACTCTAATTGAGTCCCATGCGGGATATTCTTGGTTTAATAAACAGTATAATAAATATATACCTCAAATTGAGCAAATTGATGAGAATAAATTAAACCAGGTTTCGATTAAGATTTTTATGGGTACATGGTGTCATGATAGCAAGCGGGAAGTGCCTCGTTTATATAAGATTCTAGATGCCATAGGTCACAACGAATCAAACCTTGAAATTATTGGTCTTACTAAGGATAAAAAAGGATATTTCAATGATTATAGCCAATATGGCATCATTAACACACCCACATTTATATTTTTTCATAAAGGAGAAGAGATAGGCCGTATAATTGAAAGACCAAAAGGATTATTAGAATCGCGTATACAATTTATTTTGGATAAAATTTAATGAGAATTACGGGAGAAGAAAAAAAAGAATTGGACGCTTGGATTGAAAAGGAATATCCAAAAAGCATCCGCCGCATGGAAGCATCCAGCCCGTTTCATCAAATAGGTAAATATTTGATTCTTGGTGGTATAATCATTTATACCATATATGTACTGACTCATGTTAATTTTTTTAAGCCAACAGCCATCATTTTGCTCTTTGGCGGGATGGTTGTGGAAATAATTGCCTTAATTCAATATTTTAAATCATTATCTCATGACGATTGATTTTTCAGGAAAGTCCGTTTTAGTTACAGGCGGTTCCGGTGGAATTGGCCGGGCCATCTGCAAGGTGTTCGCACAAGCGAATGCTAATGTCACTATTCATTATCACACCAATAGAAAAAGTGCTGAGAAAACACTAGCCTCTTTATCTGGGAATGGTCATAACCTCATACAGGCTAATCTAGCGAATCCAAACAAAGTGGAAGAATTGGTTCAATCTTTAGANTCAGTGGATGTGATTGTAAATAATGCAGCCGTNGTGGAACAACATGAGTTTGATTCNCTCTCCTNCTCTGATTGGCAGGATGTTTGGAAGAGGACNATAGATACAAACCTAATGGGACCAGCCTACCTCATATNTTGCGCAACTAAAGTAATGCGGAAAAATGGGGGAGGAAAGTTTGTAAATATTTCATCTCGTGGTGCATTTCGTGGCGAACCAAAAGCACCAGCATACGGAGCCAGCAAAGCAGGATTGAATGCATTAGGCCAATCCATGGCNCAGGCTCTTGCAAAGGATAATATTTTTATTTATACAATCGCTCCAGGNTTTGTNGNAACTGAACGTGTAGCNGATATTATTGACNANGATATTAAAGCCCAAAGTCCNTTGAACCGTGTTGCTAAACCGGAAGAAGTNGCTCGGACTGCACTTTGGCTTGCATCAGAAGGNAANGATTTCCTAACCGGTTGTATTGTTGATGTGAATGGCGCATCCTACCTAAGGTCATAAAAAAAGCCCCATTCACGAGGCTTCTAACACTAATCACTTTAATTCTAATCTATTTTAATAGGTGCATTTTTTTTGATTGCACCATTCCATCTGTCTCTATTTGGTAGATATAAACACCTGAAGGCAGGGCTTTACCAAATCGATCTTTCCCATCCCAATTAACTTGATTTACTCCTGAAGGCTTTTTACCATTAAATAAAATATCTAGTTCACGGCCCATTAAATCAAATACTTTAACAGTGACNAATCCAGGTTCCAATAAATTAAATGGAATCTTGGTAGATGGATTGAAAGGATTTGGATAATTTTGTGCTAACTCAAATGCATTGGGAATATTTGATTCATCTACGNCTAATATTTCATTTGCAAAATTAGCTGAATACATTCCATTACCATGNGTTGCGATTGCTACATACCCATCAACTGGACGACCCACAATTTTATCNACGACTATATTACCAATTGATNAANATCCTTCCTGTCTCCATACTGTATTTNTGCCTTCCAAATTATCCGTAGAGTACAATCCTGTACTAGTTCCAGCAAAATAACGATATCCTGTTTTTAATGCATAAATATAAACAGATCGAACAGATGGTCCCGATCCTCCACCACTGGCCATTTCTTCAAGATTTCCACTTACATCAGTCCATGATTCTCCTCCATTATTGGAATAATATATACTTTTTACATGATAGTTAGAAAAACTTAACATTACCTTATTGCCATCATAGGGGTCAACAGAAATNCCACTAATATATCCGCTGGTACCCAANTTATTTTTAATTAATACTGANCTATTACTTGTATGTGAATTATCNAATCGATAGATATAGCCNGATGAAGTACCATAATACAATCGTTGCGGAGGGTTAGCCANACTGCTACCAAATGCAGAAATATCTCCTACGGCAGAAGTCCCTTCTAATTTTTCCCATTGAGTACTTTCATAACTACCACCGCCTTCAGGCTGTTCATAATTAGTTTTGTTTAGGTAAACATCATTATTACGATAGATATATTTCCCGCCCGCATAATATAGAATATGGTCATTTATTGGATCTGAGTAGATGGGGCTTATGAAAAGCGCATCATTATCACGGTCAAAATCAGGTGGTATTAAATAGGCCCATGAATAATTATTATATTTGCCTTTACCATTGCCATATGTCCAATTAAATGGATTATTCCAATCCTTAATCAATGTATAACCACGCTGCGAAGAAAGGATATATGCTTTACCAAAATTAATAACAGAACAATATGCACCATCGCCTCCAAATACTTGAGACCATGGATTTGCAATCTCAAGTTTAAGAGATTCCCAAGTTCCATTATCTTGCGTACCACCCATTATAAGATCAGGATATGTGCCTGATTGATCAATTGCAATAGTGTAAAACTGAGTAGTGACATAACCATTATTCAATGAAGTCCATTTTTTACCAAAAAAGTCTGTAAGATCTTGCATAATGTGCATACCGCCATCACTAGCGGAAAAAACTTTATTTGGTTGATTTTTGTAAAGNAATACTTCATGCTGATCTGGATGATGGTCATCATGGCCATACCCACCTATTTTAAAGGTGTAGCCAGTAGTTTCCATACCATTTGTTGTGTAGTAAAGATTGGTACCTCCAATAAAAACAAGATTTTCATCACTGGGGCTTATGCGNACNAGAAGATCATAACCATTCTGCGAGTTAAAATCATTGGGAAGATTATTGGAACGATCAATCCAATTGTCATTACTACCAGNACTTCCAGTTGATGAATATTCATATTTCAAAAAATTATGGTCATCACCATTGGATGCTAAAAAATAAGCAATTGAGTCGTTGGATTCAGAAATATCAACCACGATTCTGCCATAGCTTGCAGGAAACACTGTTGGTGTTATATCTTCCCAAATGATACCATCATTCGATCTAAAAACTGGGCCTTGATTTTCATTTCTGCTAAGCNCCGCAATCATTACTCCAGTNCTGGTCATGGCAAGATCACAATAGCGATCATTTCCATTNCCCATGATTACTTCCCAAGTNGNCCCTTCNTCCTTACTCCGATAAATTGAACCATAAGATGCAGAAAAAATGTGACCTGTAATTGGGTGTACTTTGATTCTCCAAGAGTAGTTTAAGTAATTATCAAAAGATTCGGGCTGANTAGTTGAAGTAGANGGTAAAAGCTTCCAATTATACCCATTATCTGTGGATTTATAAATGCCATCACCCCTGAAAGGAGCACCCCGGGCACCTGCTGAGTTACCAGATAATTCCCCTGTAGTGGCATACCAAATATTTGTTTTACCATNTCTGGTATCCTGAGCAATAGAAGTTATGCTGTGCAATTGGTCAGTTTTAGTCATTTTGCTCCAGGTCATACCTTCATCAGATGATAGCCAGATACCTCCAGAAACTCCACCAGCAATTATTCTATTAGAATCTGCTACATCAATTGCAAGTGCGCGAGTTCTTCCACCTACATTATACGGGCCTCGAAGTGACCACTTTAAACTAGAGCTACTGCCATTGGATCTTTCTAAGAGTGCGGGAATCCCCTTTGACCCTGGTAATGTTTTCGCATAGACCAGTGCACGCTTCTCAATACCTTCAGGAATCGAGTTGGTAAGAGGACTTTCTAATCTTAATAATTCAAAGGCTAAACGATCTGCTGATCCACCTTCATCGCCAATTTCGACCATTTGAGAAATAGGTGCACCAGGATTNNCTGGTGCTTTGAAAATAGNANTTAAGAAAAATACTGCAACAATTAATACAATANAAAGAATGCCCCTTAATTCAATTNTTANANAATTGGGAGNTTGTTGTGCCATCCTGATTTGATNTATTGTTTTCTAAAGTGGTGGATTACCAAGCCAAATACCAATACATAATAAAATGCCNGTGACTAGATGCATATTNATTGTACCTGCATTGGCTGGTTGTAAGAGACGATTATCATAATATTGATATAAAACTTTTATCGCATTTATTCCAAAATAAATAGCCAAAAGTGCAATGAGAGTTAGCATAGGTAAAGTACCCGTTGTTGCCAGAACAGTGATACTTAAGAATGCACAAAACACTAGCGCTACATAACCAATTCTAGCTTTTTCAGGACCGAAAACAACAATTAATGTATTCTTGCCAGTGGCCTTATCTCCATCATAATCAGGAAATTCATTGATATAAACAATTGCCGCTACGAGAAGACCAATGGGAATACCAGCCAAAAATGCTTGCGGCAATAATTGTTCAGCTTGAACCAATGCGCTTCCAGCAACCATTAATGGACCAAAATTAAGTCCAATTAGCAATTCTCCTAACCCTCTTCTCGAAGCAAAACGGAAAGGCGGTGCTGTATAGAAGAGACCTGATAAAAAGCCAATTAAGCCCAGCCATAAGATAGGCATACCTGCTTTCCAGATCAGTGCAATTCCTACAATTGCACTCAGGGTAAATGAGACAATGGCTACAGTTAACATACCTTTAGCCGAAATTAAACCCATTTGAATACTGCGACTCCCACCAGAGAATGGNACCATATAGTTGTAGTTTGCTTCATCTGTTCCACTAGTATGGTCAAAATAATCATTCGAAGTATTGGTTCCGATATGGAGAAAAGCGCCACCTAGAATNGTTAAACCTAACCATCCCCAACTAACCGTATNCCCTAACATNTCGGCAACAGCTGCACCTACAAATAAGGGAACAAAAGTTGCTGTAAGGAAGGGTAATCGCATAATCACCAACCATGTAAATATTTTGGTCATTAAACCAATTTTAGGCCTTACCTGTTCAGGCTTCTTATCCTTCAATGGGGTAGTTACACCACAGTAACCAATATGATTANCTGCACTATCTTTAGTTGGAGTTATTTTAATTCTACACGGAATTTCAGATTTGTCTTTATGTAAAAAAACCGTATCTCCTTCCCACTGGCCTTTTTCTACAGATTCCTTAAGCCAATTCACAACGTGACCAAGGACAACTTGACCATCGCTAAAATCACTTACTCGTTTTTTACCAATTACTTCTTCCGAAGAATAGCCAAATAAATCCTGTGCGCCTTCAGAAAAAGTTTCAACTTTCCCATCAAGATCACAGGTAATTATACTTTTAATTTTATCGCTCATACCAATTCCTATATTTTATAAATCTTGTTTTCATCGCTTTAATTCATAGAAAAATTACATAAGATATCTAATTTTAAACTGATTCAATTTTGCTGGCCTGATTTAACATCGTTTGAATCAGGAGTAGCAGGCTCAGGAACTTCACCCCAATAAGTGGGAGATGTGTTGAGTTGCCAGCTAATATTTTCATTAGTCTGATATACATCGATTTCATCTCCTACACGTATATTTGACGAAGACCATTCCGCATTTGAACTTCCAACAGTAATTTTACTTAAGTGCTCCCCATTATGATCTTTCAAG
>PAIR01000058.1 GCA_002704905.1 Fidelibacterota bacterium | reverse complement strand
AACCAACACATTTACCATAAATAAATCTCCGGCAATACAGATTCATGGGCCTGGTGGTGATAGGAAAATTCGACAGCGAAAGAATATTACTTACGCCCATTATGAAGAAATGAAACGGAAAGCCAAACTTCCTTTGAGGGTAAGCGTGATGGATGGGACCGGTGAGCGTAACATTCGATATAAAAATAAAACTTTAAAAAAATCCGCAGAGTTAAATGGTGCTGATGAATGGGCAATGCGATCATTAAATACTTATCTTGCAGATGGTAGAAACTTTACTCCAGATGATATTCGGTTTGCAAGAAATGTAACTATTCTTGGTCCAGACATTGTTGATATTCTATTTCCTTTTGAGGACCCTCTTGGAAAAGCCATTAAAATAAAAGGGATTGATTACACCGTAATCGGAGTAACGGAACGTAAAGGACAAGCTTTTGGCCAGAGTCAGGATTATTTTTGCCTTATTCCAATTTCATTATATATCCAGCGTTTTTCTAATAGGTGGACTTCCTTGGGTATTGTTTTTGAATCAGAATCTGCGGAAATGTATGAAAAAACCATGGATGAAGCTATTGGCCTTATGCGAGTAATTCGGAAAGTACCCGTGGGCGAAGAAAATGATTTTTCAATTATATCAAATGAAGAACTGATGAATACTTTTGCAGGGTTTACTGGTGGCATAAAACTTTTTGCAGGTTCAGTCAGTGTAATTGCACTCCTCGTGGCGGGAATTGGTATTATGAATATTATGCTTGTATCAGTAACAGAACGGATCAAAGAGATTGGTATCCGTAAAGCTATTGGTGCCACAAAAAGAGATATACTTAGTCAATTTTTGATGGAAGCCATTTTCTTAAGTCAGTTTGGTGGAGTTGTGGGTGTCATTTTAGGCATTTCTGGAGGAAATTTGGTGGCGGTTTTACTAAAAGTTCCCGCTGTGGTGCCAATGGACTGGGCTTTTTACGGTATGGCTGTTTGTTCACTAATCGGCATCGGTTTTGGAATATATCCTGCCTACCGGGCAGCAAACCTAGATCCTATTGAATCCCTGAGGTTCGAATAATTCTCTTCTTAACCTGCTTGTAGCAGCAGCAGGATTCAGCTAAATTTCGTCTATATTTTTCATCTAATTATTTAATGTTTGACGTAGAGTACAGGTTTGATGGAGTTGGATTGTTTCTTGAATCCGTCGCACCATACCCTCTAATAGGAATGGGTGGTACAAATTGAAAAAAGCAATCGGTGTGATTCCTGCAAGGCTTTACTCTACCCGTTTCCCCAAAAAAATTCTCCATAAAATTGATGAAAAACCTATTATAGTTTATGTCTATGAACAGGTTAAGAAAGCCAAATCTTTAAATGATGTAATTGTAGCTATCGATGCAGAAGAAACAGAAATGGCACTTAAACCATTTAAAGTAAAAATGGTTATGACGGCAGATACACATGTTTCTGGAACAGATCGCGTACAAGAAGTAGTTAAGGATTTGGATGCAGATGTAATAGTAAATATTCAAGGAGATGAGCCGGCAATTGATCCCACCTGTATCGATAAGTTGGTCGCTCAATTTTCGGATGAATCCATCCAAATGGCAACAGTGGCGGGGAAAAATATGAACGTAAAAAAACTTACAGATGTTAATACGGTAAAAGTTCTCCTTGATAAGGATGGATTTGCAGTAAATTTTCGACGTGAACCTGTTGAGACTGAGGCAGGAGGATACTACCATCACATGGGTATTTATGCTTATACAAAAGCAGCCTTAGAAAATTTTATTAACTTTGCACCCTCGCCGAATGAACAAGCGCTGAAGTTAGAACAATACAGGGCATTGGATAACGGAATTCCTATTAAGGTAATCCTTACAGAAAAAGTAAATATAGGTATCGATACAATGGACGACTTAAAACAGTTTATGGAAAATAAATGGTAAAATCCCCTGTAAAATATATTTTTGTTTTGGGCGGTGTTATATCCGGATTAGGGAAAGGGATTGCTGCTGCTTCCATTGGATATCTATTAAAGAGTGCAGGATTGCGTGTTACCATTCTCAAATTGGATCCATACTTGAATGTAGATCCTGGAACAATGAACCCTTACCAGCATGGGGAGGTATTTGTTCTTGATGATGGTTCCGAGACTGATCTCGATTTGGGTCACTATGAACGCTTTATCGATGTAGATATGAGCAAGAATAATAATGCCACATCCGGTCAGGTATACAGCACAGTACTCGATCGTGAAAGACGAGGTGATTATCTTGGCGCTACTATCCAAGTTATTCCTCATATTACAAATGAAATTATCGAACGGATAAAACTAGTAAATAAACCTAAAAAATATGACGTGGTTATATGTGAAGTTGGTGGTACTGTGGGTGATATTGAATCTCAACCATTTATGGAAGCTATTCGCCAATTATCTTTGGAAGTTGGTTACCACAATCATACCATTATGCATGTGACGTTGGTACCATATATCCAGGCTAGTGAAGAATTAAAAACTAAACCCACCCAGCACTCTGTCATGAAACTTCGGGAGATTGGTCTTACACCTGATATGATCCTAGCTCGGACTGAATATCCTCTGACAAAGGAAGTAAAACAAAAGATAGGTCTTTTTGGTAATGTGAACCCGGATCATGTGATTGAAGGAACAGAAGTAAAGAGTATTTATGAAGTTCCTTTAACCCTCTATAAACAAAAGGTCGGTGACATTATTATGGAACGGCTCCAACTTCCTGGGGAAGTGGATGTTTCATATCTAGAAACATTTATCAAAAAATTTAAAAAGCCTAAACACCAAGTAAACATTGCCATGTGCGGGAAGTACACTGAGCTACCAGATGCATATAAAAGTGTTCTTGAAGCATTCATTCATGCAGGTGTAGAAAATAATGCTCGAGTTAATGTTAGCTGGGTCGGTACGGAAGACGTGAGAAATGATAAAGATGCTGATCGAATCTTTGGAAAGATGGATGGCATTTTACTCTTACCTGGATTCGGCAAGCGCGGCTCAGAAGGAAAGATACTCTCGTGTAAATATGCTCGTGAAAATAAAATACCATTTTTAGGTATTTGCCTAGGGCTCCAATGTGCAGTTATCGAATTCGCTCGGAACGTGTGCGGATTGGAAAATGCCAATAGTACAGAATTCAATAAGAAGACAAATTATCCCGTTATTGATCTGATGGAGTCACAGCGTGCGATCAAAATAAAAGGTGGCACTATGAGATTAGGTGCCTATGATTGTGAAGTAGATGTAGGAACTAAAGCTTATGCTGCTTATGGTAAGAAAAAAATATCAGAACGTCATCGTCACCGTTGGGAAGTAAACAATCGTTATAAAGATCGTTTAGAAAAAAATGGATTAAGAATTTCGGGTATAAATTTGGAACTGAACCTAATAGAAATTGTAGAATTACCAGATCATCCTTGGTATGTGGCAGGACAATTTCACCCGGAACTGAAAAGCCGTGTAAGTAAAGCACATCCACTTTTCCGTGAATTCATCAAAGCATCAGTTAATAATTTGAATGGTAAATCATAATGGATAATAATGTATCAGTAGGTCAAATAAATTTTGATGATGGTGGTTTACCTTTAATTGGTGGGCCGTGCGTTATTGAATCGAGAGATCATAGTTTGAAAATGGCAGAAGCCATTTATTCTATAACTGAAAAACTTGACGTACCGTTTATTTTCAAAAGTTCATTTGATAAAGCTAACCGATCATCGGCAGGATCATTTCGTGGTCCAGATATGGATGAAGGGTTAAGAATTCTTGAAGATGTAAAAAATGAAGTAGATGTGCCCATTTTGACGGATGTTCATCTTCCTAGTCAATGCGCAACAGTTAGCGAGGTGGCTGATGTATTGCAGATACCCGCATTCCTCTGTCGCCAGACGGATTTGCTCGTTGCTGCTGGTGAAACTGGTAAAGCCATTAATATTAAAAAAGGCCAGTTTTTAGCCCCGGGGAAAATGGCTTATAGTGCGGAAAAAGTCACAATCACTGGTAATAACAATATTTTACTCACGGAACGAGGTTCATCTTTTGGGTATGGATTAGTCTCAGATATGACAGCTATCACAGTCATGCAAAAAACGGGTTATCCAGTTATTTTTGATGCCACTCACTCAGCCCAGGTTCCCGGTAGTAAAGCTACTACAGGTGGCCAAAGGCATATGATTCCAATTTTGGCTAAAGCGGCTGTGGCTGCAGGGTGCGATGGATTATTTATGGAAATCCATAATAACCCGGCAGAAGCAAAGTCTGATGCTGCTACTCAATGGCCTCTGGATGAATTAAAAGATTTACTCAAAATCTTAATAAATGTCCATAAAGCGGTGAAATGATGGATTACGATATTCAAAAAGTCAAAATGATTATTTCTGACGTAGATGGTGTCTGGACTGATGGTTCTATTTACAAAGGTAAAGGTGGTATTGAACTGAAACGATTTTTTGTCAATGACGGAGCTGGAGTCGCCATTATACGCGCTGCCGGATTAAAATTAGCTCTTATTTCCGGCCGTTTTTCAGAAGCGACGGCCGACCGTGCGGCTGAGCTTAAAATTGAAGATGTCTATAACGGGACCTTGAATAAGATTCCACCCTATGAAGCTCTGAAAGAAAAATATAATCTATCTAATAATGAAATTGCTTATATCGGAGATGACCTGATTGATATCCCGGTCATGAATTTAGTTGGAGTACCAATTGCTACAGAAAATGCATCCAAAATATGTAAAGCCGCAGCAGTTTATGTTACGGAAAAATCTGGTGGCCAGGGTGCTTTCCGTGAAGCGGTGGAATGGATTTTAGCCAAACAGGGTCGGTTAGATACAGTGATTGAAGTCCTTAAAGAAAAGGTGCAGAATCAGTAATGAAAACCATTCTTTTTCTATTGGTATTTGCCATTGGCTGCGAGGTCTCAGAGGTAAAACGATCTGGTGAATCCCGAGAAGGCTTACCAGATGCAGAAAGTTGGAATGCTACTATCACTCTTACAAATGAGGGTGCAAAACGGGCGGTTATTAGATCCGGACATTTAGAAAAATATAACGAGCGACAATACATTCTGTTAGATGAATATGTAGACGCTGATTTTTTTAATGAAGAAGAGGTTTATACTACAAATCTGAAATCAAAAGTTGCAGAAATTGAAGAAGATCGAGATTACCTTATTGCTATAGGTGATGTAGTAGTTGTATCAGATAGTGGAGTTACGCTTTTCACGGATACTTTATCTTGGGATAATGTGAAAGAACGAGTGTTCACTGATGATAGGGTTACCTTTATTACAGAACAACAAGATACACTGTATGGCATTGGATTTGAATCTGATGTTGAATTGAATAATTGGAAAATATTGAAGCCCACCGGAATTTTTCACGATGAAAAATAGTCACCAACAGCTTAGTGCCAAAGGATTACACAAAAGGTATGGAAAACGATGGGTCGTAAGAGATGTGGATCTAGATGTAAAAAAAGGTGAGATTGTTGGATTGCTTGGCCCAAATGGTGCAGGAAAAACCACTAGTTTTTATATGATCACAGGTATGATCAAACCTACCAAGGGTAAAATTTACTTGGATAAAAATAATATTACTGACCGAGCCATGTACCAACGAAGCCGTTCCGGGATTGGTTANTTATCTCAGGAGCCTTCNATTTTTGGAAAACTTACNGTAGAAGATAATCTGCGCCTCGTTTTGGAAATGACAAATTTGTCNAAAGATGCTCAAGAAGAAAAAGTTGAAAAATTATTNAATGATTTATCCATTCAACATATTCGCAAAAATAAAGGGAATAANTTATCTGGTGGGGAGCGCCGCCGTGTAGAAATCAGCCGCTCATTGGCTATTGATCCCGATTTTATTTTACTTGATGAGCCATTTGCAGGAGTTGATCCGATTGCAGTTGAAGATATACAATCTATTGTTAAATCATTGAAAGAGCGAAATATTGGTGTCCTNATAACGGACCACAATGTCCGGGAAACATTGTCAATCACAGACCGCTCTTATTTGTTATTTGATGGAAAAATATTAAAGTCTGGTACATCAGAATTTTTAGCTAATGATGAAGAAGCCAGGCGCCTCTACCTTGGAGAGCGATTCACGCTCTAATGCCCAAAATAAAACAACGTCAATCTATACGCCAAACTCTGTCACCTCAACAGGTTATNCAGGCCAGAATTCTCCAACTTAATGTGTCCANTCTTGAAGAAAAAATATTAGATGAATTGGAGAGTAATCCGGTTTTAGATCAGTCCGAATCTGATGAGGATGCAGAAACTGTTGAAGCAGAACAAGAGGTTGATTATGAAGAAGATCCTGACGAGTATGAGCCGGCCAATATTTATGATAATAATCAATCCAAAGATCGGAATATCCCGATGGCTGAACAAGTGGATTTCGTTGAAGGATTGGTACGCCAACTTGATGGATTAAATCTTGATTATTGGGAACGTGCTATTGCTGAAGAGATACTTTGGAATTTAGATGAAAATGGATATCTTGGTGTGGATCCCATCTTGATCGCAGATCGCTATGATCAATNTGATAATGATGTGGAAAGTGTGCTTCAAAAAGTACAACAATTAGAACCAGCAGGGATTGCTGCGCGAGATCTACAGGATTGTCTTTTNATACAACTCCNAGGAAAAGAACAAACTATTNCTTACCAGATCGTGTCNGAATATTTTGATGATTTNGCCAACCATAGGTACCANAGTCTCCAAAAATCTTTGGATATTGAAAAGGGTCTTTTGGNNGAGATCATTGATGANATAACAGCNCTTAACCCTCGGCCAGGAGAAGGTAAGATTGGTAGGGNAACTGATATGGTCATTCCAGACNTNNTGGCTGTTCANCGGGATGGNNNTTGGAAAGTGATNNTTAACGATTCATGGATTCCAGATCTTAGCTTGAGCAATGAATATGTTACCATGTTAGATCAAAAAGATNTTTCCCGAGAAACNCAAAAATATTTAAAAGAAAAATTTGATTCAGCCTCATGGTTTATTCAAGCAATTCAGCAACGGCGTCNTACTTTAACAGCTGTTATGGAAGCAATTATTATTAGGCAGNAGCTCTTTTTTGAAGGGAAAGTGGAATCCTTGACNCCAATGAAGCTCCAAGACATTGCGGATGATNTAGCAATGGATATATCTACCATTAGCCGATCTACGAGGGGAAAATATGTGGATACACCCTACGGCATATTTGAATTGAAATCTTTTTTTACGGAAAGCTATACATTGGAGAGCGGCAAGGCTGTGAGCACAAAGGCTATTAAGGATCTTTTGAAGAAATTAATTGAAGATGAGAATAAAGATAGACCACTCACCGATACTGATTTGGCAGACCAACTGAAGGTAGAAGGCTTTCCTGTGGCAAGGCGGACCGTGGCAAAATATAGAGAACAATTACAATTTCCTGTCGCTAGATTAAGGCGGCAACTCACTCATTAAATCAAAGGGGTAAAATGCAATACAAACGAATTATCGTAGGGGACCAAGAAATTAAGGTTCCCGTATTATCTATGGGCGCTCTGCCCATCGCTGGAATAGCATTAGTTCTGTGGTTACTCACAGGTGTTTACATTGTTGGTCCAGATGAAGTTGGTGTCGTACAGACTTTCGGTAAATACTCAAGAGCTGCACAGTCGGGATTGAATTACCATTTTCCGTATCCTNTCGAAACTGTTTCCACACCAAAAGTCACAGAAGTGAAGCGGATTGAAATAGGATTTCGTACGGTTGGTAACAAACAATACCAGACTGTAGAGCGCGAGAGNCTAATGCTCACAGGGGATGAGAATATCGTGGATGCTGAAATGATTGTCCAGTACCGAATCAAGGATCCAGTGGCCTATACTTTTAATTTCATTGAACCGGAACTAACCGTTCGTGAAGCATCTGAAGCATCTCTTCGTACAGTTGTTGGCCGTCATAACATTGATGAGGCACTAACATCTGGAAAGTTCATGATTCAAGAAGAAACAAAGNAACTAGTTCAAAGTATTTTGGATAAATATAGCACTGGAATTTTGGTGGTTGCGGTTCAACTTCAGGATGTGAGTCCACCNGAACAAGTTATTGCGGCATTTAAAGATGTTGCATCTGCAAAAGAAGACAAAAATCGTATGGTTAATCAAGCTGAAGGATATCGCAATGATGTGATTCCAAAGGCCCGTGGTGAAGCCCAGGCCAGGATTCGAGAAGCTGAAGGATATAAACAAGCACGTATTGCCAGAGCTGAAGGTGATGTGGCCAAGTTTAGTGCTATTTTGAAAGAATACCGCAAAGCCAAAGGCGTTACAGAAACACGCATGTATTTAGAAACGGTTGAAGAGGTCTTGCAAAATAAAGAAAAAATTATTGTGCCAGATGGCGAAGGCGGCGGCAACCTAATTAACCTCCTTAACCTTAAAGCAAAGGGGGATAAATAGTCATGAAAAAATTTATGATAATATTAAGTGCACTGATTGTTTTTTTAGGATTTACATCTGTATTTGTTGTTGATGAGACAGAACAGGTTGTTATTCTTCAATTTGGGAAACCGGTACGTACCATTACAGAGCCGGGATTAAATATAAAAGTACCCTTTCCTTTTCAGGAAAAAATTACTTTTGATGACCGCCTTTTGGAATATGATTCACCTCCCGAAGAGATATTAAGTAAAGATAAAAAGACTCTCATTGTGGATAATTATGTCCGATGGAAAATTGTAAAGCCATTACAATTTTTGAAAACCGTTCAAGCCATTCCAACAGCACTCAGTCGAATGGACGACATTGTCTATTCAGAATTACGCCGTGAATTGGGAACACACGATATGGATGAGATTATTACCACTAACCGTGAAGCGCTAATGGAAGTGGTAACTAGAGCAAGTAATAATGCGACTATGGATTATGGTATTGAAGTTTTGGATGTACGAATTCGCCGTGTGGATCTTCCCAATGAGAATGAAGAATCAATCTATGCAAGGATGGATGCAGAGCGGAAACGGCAGGCCAATAAGTTCCGGTCTGAAGGTGAAGAAGAAGCCCAAAAAATCCGTGCGACTACAGATAAGGAAAAAACGATTATTCTGGCAGATGCGTATAAAGAAGCAGAACGTGTTCGAGGTGAAGGTGATGCAAAAGCACTGGATGTATATGCACGCTCTTATTCTGCTGATCCGAAATTCTATGAATTCGTACGTACTCTTGATGCATATAAAAAGATTGTAGATGATAAGACGACTCTAGTTTTGCCCTCGAATTCTCGCCTTTTCAAACTTTTGATGGGAAAATAAATGGATATTAAAATTCGTTCCACCACCATCCTTGGGGTACGTAAAAAGGGGCAAATAGCTTTGGGTGGAGATGGCCAGGTTACCTTTGGAGATATGGCCTTCAAGCAAAAAGCTGTTAAGGTGCGGAAGTTTCAAACAGAAAAAGGTGTTATACTTGGTGGTTTTGCGGGTGCCGCTGCCGATGCACTTACGCTTTTTGAAAAATTTGAATCAAAGTTGGATGAATATGAAGGGGATCTTACTCGGGCTGTTGTGGAATTAGCAAAAGATTGGCGAATGGATAAATACCTTCGAAATCTAGAAGCTTTGTTGGCTCTCATGAACAAACGAAATGCTTTTATTGTATCCGGAGATGGGAATGTGATTCAACCCGATGGTCCCATTGTGTCCATTGGATCTGGTGGTGGATTTGCCCAGGCGGCAGCTACAGCATATTTGAAAAGCACTACCTATCCTGCAAAAAAAGTGGTTGAAAAATCTCTCATAATCGCAGCGGACCTATGTATCTATACGAATGATTCTATTACGGTTTTAGAAGAAAAATGAACAGTTTAACCCCAAAAGAGATTGTATCTGAATTGGATCGGTACATTGTGGCCCAGGCTGGTGCAAAACGAGCTGTGGCTATTGCTTTGCGGAATCGTTGGCGGCGTCAACAGGTTGAAGGCACTTTGCGAAATGAAATTGTTCCTAATAATATTATTCTAATTGGACCTACAGGTGTAGGTAAAACCGAAATTTCCCGACGACTAGCAAAGCTAGCAAAAGCACCATTTGTGAAAGTTGAAGCAAGTAAATTTACGGAAGTTGGCTACGTCGGACGTGATGTAGAGTCCATTGTGAGAGACTTAACGGATATTGCTATCTCCATTGTGAAACGGGAAAAACACTTTGAAGTCCAATCAATGGCTGAAACTCTGGCAGAGGAAGGAATCCTAGATTCATTATTCCCCAGTGATGGAAGTCATAAGCGTACAGGTGCTGAAAAAGCACGATATGAAAAAACACGGGAACGACTCCGAAAGAAATTACAGAATGGAGACTTTGAAGACCAAAACATTGAGATCAATGTAAAAGAAGAATCAAGCCCCGTGATGCAAGTTGTAGGTCCATTGGGCGGTGATGACATTAGCATGAATATTAAAGAGATGCTTTCAAATGTGATGCCAGGTCAAAAGAAGCGTCGGAAGATTCCTGTATCTGAAGCTCGTAATATTCTCATTGAAATGGAAGCAGATAACCTTATGGATCAGGATGAACTGGTTCGTACAGCCAAATCCCGGGTTGAAAATAATGGTATAGTTTTCCTGGACGAGATCGATAAAATTGTGGATGCCGGTAGCAGTGGATCTGGACCGGATGTCAGCCGTGAAGGTGTACAACGAGATCTTCTACCTATAGTAGAAGGTAGTCGCGTGCCTACGAAATATGGTATAGTTAAAACAGATCATATACTATTCATTGCCGCTGGAGCATTTCATGTTTCTTCTCCATCGGATATGATACCCGAATTGCAAGGGAGATTTCCTATTCGTGTTGAGATGGATAAACTAAAAGTGAATGATTTTGTAAAAATTTTAAAACATCCAGAATCATCATTGATAAAGCAGTATATGGCTTTACTTGGCTCAGAAAATGTGACAATAAGATTTGAAACAGATGCGATTCGCGCTATTGCCAATATTGCTGCAGAGGTTAATTCTAAAATGGAAAATATTGGTGCTCGCCGTTTACATACTGTAATGACAACTTTGTTAGATGATTACATGTTTAACGAATCTAGCGGCCGTAAAAAGACCATTGTAATTACTAAGAAATTAGTAGAACAAAAGTTGAATGATATTGCTGAAGACCAAGACCTGAGCAAGTACATATTATAAAAGAAAATAATATGAAACGCGATTTTTTGCATATTACAGATTTTACGACAAATGAAATTTGGGAAACTCTTGATCTGGCAAAAGAGATCAAAGAAAAACTCAAAAACAGGGAAGACTATAAACCCTTTAAAGATCATTCATTGGCTATGATTTTTGCCAAACCTTCTGCACGAACTCGTGTTTCTTTTGAATCAGGTTTTTTCCGATTAGGTGGTCATGCGTTATATCTAGGTCCAAATGATATTGGGATAGGGAAACGGGAAGCCGTAAAAGATATCGCCCGCGTTATTAGTGGCTATAATGATATGATCATGGCGCGTCTATTTGAACATAAACATATTATTGAATTGGCTAAATTCTCATCCATACCTGTGGTGAATGGGTTAACAGATTATAATCATCCATGCCAAATTATGGCGGATATTTTGACCATTTATGAATATCGGGANAACTTGGATAATATGAAAATTGTNTATGTGGGTGATGGGAATAATATTGTGCATTCATGGCTCCATTTAGCCGCACGTATCCCATTTCATTTTACCTGTATTTGCCCAGAAGGATACGAGCCTAATGCCAGTGCTGTGCAATTGGTAGAAGAAGCTGGTATCTCCACTGTCGAAATAACGCACGACCCTAAAACTGGCGTGTATGGTGCAGATGTGATTTATACGGATGTTTGGGCATCTATGGGTCAAAAAGAGGAATCACTTGAAAGAGAAAAGATTTTTGCTGATTTTCAGGTGAATTCAGCTATGATGAGTTCTACGCGCAAGGATACCTTATTCATGCATTGTCTTCCAGCCGAACGTGGGCGTGAGGTTACAGATAGTGTAATCGAATCTCAAAGTTCAATTGTTTTTGATGAAGCAGAGAACAGAATGCATGCCCAAAATGCGATTATGGTAAAGATTTCCGGGATGATGTAACTTTTTCAATAATTATGACCCAATCTGAACTAAAATCCATTGCCAGTCAAATTCTTCGAGAGGAAGGTGAAGAATTAATTAAGGCAGCTGATCGTATTCCAGACAGTGTGATCCAAGCTTGCGAAATAATTGTAAATCACCCAGGAAAAGTAGTGATATGTGGGATGGGAAAATCAGGTCTGATTGGCCAAAAAATTGCTTCGACACTATGCAGTATTGGTAATAAAGCAGTCTTTCTCCATGCATCAGAAGCTGTTCATGGAGATTTAGGTATTTATGCACCGGGTGACCCCACTATTGTTATTTCAAAAAGTGGCGCCTCGGAAGAAATGGTTCGCCTCATTCCCATTTTAAAAGAATTCAAGTCCCCATTGATTGGTATACTGGGAAATATGAAATCACCATTGGTTGATCAAATGGATGTTGTTTTAGATGCATCGGTAGAAAAAGAGGCAGATCCATTAGGCATTGTGCCTACATCAAGTACAACATTGACCCTTGGCATTGGTGATGCCATGGCAGCAGTCCTTATGACACACCGTGAATTTAACCATGATGATTTTGCTAAACTTCATCCTGCAGGGGATCTAGGCCGGCGGCTGCGGCTCACTGTTAAAAATATTATGCAGCCCATTAAAAATGTGGCCGTAGTGAACAAAGATGATAGATTGCGGAAAGTGGTGATTGATATGACAGAAAAACCACAAGGAGCCGCTCTGGTCATAGATAGTAATTCACAACTATTAGGGNTNGTAACTGAAGGTGACCTTCGGCGATGCCTAGNTGAAGAAGGGGATATAGATCAAATGACTGTGAGTGATGTGATGACTACAGATCCNGTNGCCATCAATATGGNAGCACTATTNAAAGATGCNCTTATGCTAATGGAAGATCGANAATCTCAAATTTCAGTATTACCAGTGGTGAATGGGGATNGTAAATCCTGCGCTGGTCTCCTTCGNCTCCACGANATATACCAGACCAACCTTTTTTAAAGTTTATTTATACGANTCCCACCGAATCTGNTAGGTTCGGTATGATACATCATCTCCTTCTACAAGGGGAATTACTAGCCGAAACTTACTGATCGAACCNGGTTCCAATGCAGTATCAGATCGAATACCTGTATAATATTTTTGATTTTGGCCAGAAATAAAAACAGAATCATAATTAATCAGTTCCGTTGTAGGAGACCATAAGTTTGCGATTACGCGNACAAAATCCGCCCGTTTNGAACCAATNTTTTTTATTGATCCGGTGATTTCTTCTCTATCTGGATAAGCATTCACGAAGGGTTCCCCAACCAGTTCCACTTTTGCAATTGAGGGTATATCTTCAATAATATTCACAACGCGATCGCGTTCAATAGCCAACTGTCCAATGGATGTTTGAATAATAATACCTAGGTCATCCTCTTCAATAATCTCTCCATTTACAATAGTGCCGTTTTGGAGTTCTATACGATGACGAAGTTGAGGAACTTTAATGAGGTTTAGTAATTCCTCATCTATTGTTGGAATTGNTCCTTTTCCTTCTTCATAAACTGAAATAACTCGTTTTAATGAGTCCATCTGCTGNTGCAACATATCAACACTAGATTTCAATTCNAAGAAAGGCTCTCCCAATTCCAATTTAACGGCTTTTTCANNCATTTCTCTTATCTCAGGNAGNNGCGTTTTATCTTNAGATGTATCAGGTAATGATTGAATTACTTCTAATTTTGGAATGGCTGTAGTATCTACCGATACAGAATCAGTACCCTGTGCTATAATTTTAGATATGAAAAATATGAATAAGACTAATTTATTCATCAATCATCGACGCTTTCTGGTGTGCCTCGAATGTCCTGCGATGAATCTCCTGCTCATAAGTATTATATTGACCGAGGTTCTTTATAGTTTGAATTACAGTCATATGCAATTTATATTGATTATAATCTGATAATATAGGTAGTATGAATGGGATTACTGTTTCATCGCTTACATCC
>PAIR01000057.1 GCA_002704905.1 Fidelibacterota bacterium | reverse complement strand
TTGGCTGAAGTTGAACTTGAGACTGAAGATGAAATGGGCACATTACCTCGATGGGCAGTTAAAGAAGTCACAGGTAATGAACATTATTACAATGCCTATATATCTAAACATCCATTTGGAGAATGGGGCCATGAATAAACTGTTAATTGTTTTTGTTCATATTTTTCTTTTGAGTCAAAATGATGGGTGGAAGCAAATTCACAATTCACGAGAGTATTCAATTAGTGGAATTGCAAACTTTAATGATGGCTATCTCGTCGTACATGATAACAAAAAGAAAAACCAGGCCCGAGTGAGTTATATTAATCGTGAATTGAAAATCAATAAATTAATCTGGCCTGAACCAAAATTGCCTTACGACCTTGAGTCAGCCGTAAAAATTCCTGGAAAAATGAACCGTTATATTTTCATGGGAAGTAAGGGAATATGTTATGAAGTAACAGTCGATCCGAAAGATTTTCGTATAGACGTCCTCCACACTTTTACCTTACCAGGATTAAAACCAAAAATGAATTTGGAAGGGCTCACTATTTACCCATCAGGACAAGGACTCATTTTTATTTATGGAAATCGAGGTTCTGATTCTGAGACTTCCACGCTGTTCACAGTCTTTTTTAATCACAAGAAAAAATTATTTAAAGATCTGAATCAATTTGAATATGATCTGCCTATACCTAAAAAGCATAAACGAAATTTTGCTGATCTAACTCTAAAAGAAGATGGCAGTATCTGGACAGTCGCTACATCAGACCCTGGAAATAATGGACCATTTACTTCAGCTATTTACGAATTAGGCGAAATCAATCATGCTGGCACATTTATACCGATCCACCCTAATCTATTGAAACCAATCATGGTATTTTCAGGTCAAAAAGTAGAAGCCATGGTATTTCATAAAGGGCATCTTGTTTTGATGACAGATAATGAAAATTTTGGCTCCAGCTTCAAATTAATGGAATAATACATGCTTCATAAATTTATTTCACTACTCTTTTTGTTCTCAATCATTTTTGGGCAATTCAACCACCAAGATAAACTAGTTATTAAACGAAAACTAGGTCAGTATACAGCAACAATCGATTTTGATGGTCGCGTAAATGAAACTGGTTTTTTCCATAAACATTTGGATGTTGGGATTCATTATCCTTTCATGCCTACTTGGTCTATAGGCTTTAAATACAGAAGTCAATATAGAACAAAAGAGGATGCTTGGAATTTAGAACAACGTCCCCAAGTTGAACTTCTCAAAGCTATAAATAGACCCAACGCAAAATGGCAATTTCGAACNCGTATGGATTACCGTATCCGAGNAGGTAAAGATGACGAAATGCGAAATCGAAGTCGCATCCAATTTAAATTTCCNAAATCTATAACTCNGCTTAANATCACTCCATTTATTAGTAATGAATTCTTTTTTGCCCCAAAAACNTGGNATTATTATATTAACTGGATTTCTTTTGGATTTGATCTGCCAAAATCAAAATATGGCAAACCATCTATTTTTTATAAATATGTACNAACCCATATTGATGGTGATTGGAAACCTACCTACACAGTTGTTTTTAAACTGACTATCTAATATTTTGAAAATACTCATTTCACATCTCCCCAAACATAAATGGTGGGGTCACGGTACTCCAATCTATAAAAATAACCCTGCCATGAAAGAGGGCGTCGTACCAAATCAAGAGTTAGTAGAAATTGAAATGTCTATGATGACCAAACTTATGCACCAACTTCCTATTGAAGTAGTTGAGATTGATTTTCCCTATTTTCTAGATCAGAAGAATAAAGAACAGCGACAGCATGACTTTGTATTTGTACGTGACTTATTCGTTAGCAATCAGAATGGTAAAATGATTATTTCCAAATTCAGTGAAAAAGCGCGTCAAGTTGAATCAGATATTATGCAGATTATGCTAGATTCTATGGGTTATGAAACAATTCGCATTCCCCATGATTCAACTGCTACTGCCGAAGGAGGTGAGTTTTATTATTGTCCCGAAGATAGTGTGTTATTTGCTGGTGCATGTCGCAATAATGTTAAAGGGGCTGAATGGGTAGCTCAGGAATTCAATGTGGAAGAATTGGTAATTATGAAATCTAATGCATTTCATATTGATACACTCTTTACTCCTGTTATTAATAAAAAAAATAAACTGGTTGCTGTTATCGCTTGCACATCACTCATGGAAAAAGACTCTGTAGAGAATCTTCGAAAATTTGTTAAACGAAAAAATATAGAATTGGTGGATATACCACCGGAAGATGGTATTGGAACTGATAATGAATTGGGAGAATTCGCAGTGAATTGCCAACCACTTCCAGGATTTTTAGTTGGCCCGACCCGTTTTCGGTCCAATAAAGTGGCGCCTCTACTTAAAGAATTGGGAGTGATGCATATTACGGTACCCACAACCCAGTTTCGACTGAGTGGTGGCGCTATACACTGCTTGACCAACGAATTATAAAAACAATAGTCTTGTGACTATAAGTCTATACTATTATTCCATATCCTTAGAATATTCACCTTTTGAGGCTAAACTATTCAATTTTGCGCGTTTCAAAAATGCTTCTTGTGCCGCTGAAACATTTTCAATTTGACCTTGCCATGCCTTTAATGCCGGCTGCTGCAAAGCGCGGCCATACGAAAAAGATAAATTCCATGGTTTATTCTCACCCAATACTCGGTTCATTTGATTTAAATGAGCGGTGGCATCTTCATCACTCTGTCCACCGGAAAGAAATGCTATCCCTGGAACAGCTGCAGGTACCGTTCTGAAAAAACACTGCAATGTGGCATCTGCCACTTCGTCAACACCGGCTCGATCACTAGCATTATAACCAGATAAAACCATATTTGGTTTTAAAACCATTTGTTCATATTCCACACCTTGAGAATAGAGTTCAAAAAATACAGTATGAAGGACTTCTTCAGTTACCACAAAACTATCATCAATATCATGAGTGCCATCCATAAGTATTTCTGGTTCAACAATTGGAACAATATCATTGGATTGACATAATGATGCATAACGTGCCAATGTATGCGCATTGGTTCCTATGCAATAACCACTGGGATTATTATCCGTAATATTTATGACAGCACGCCATTTAGCAAAACGGGCACCAAGTTTACGATATTCTTTCAATCTATCATCAAGTCCATCAAGACCATGAGTAATCTTCTCACTTTCACTACCTGGAAGATTTTGAACACCCATATCTACTTTAATTCCAGGAATAACACCTTTTTCAGCTAAAAATTCTGGATAAGGGACACTCTCTGATAATGAAGATTGATGCAACGTTTCATCATACATAATAACTCCGCTGATATAATTTTCCATTCCATCTGTGTTGAAAAGTAGATCTCGGTAAGCGTTTCGGATTTCAAAGGTGCATTCAGTATTAATTTGGTCAAACCGTTTACCAATGGTGCCGGTACTTTCATCTGCAGCTAGAATGCCCTTACCTGGCTGCGTCATAGCTTGAGCTACGGCTTCCAAAGTATTTAAATTTAGACTCATTTTCTTTCCTATGTTTTACTTCTGACCAATATCGGTCAATAATTTATTAAACCAACTGACAGTATAATCAAATGGCTTACCGCCTTTGACCCTCTCAAAATCTATAAGACTTAGTTCACAGTTTTTGTCATCATCCATTCCAATAACTCCACTTTGACCCTCCAATGCCAGTTCTGCTCCAAGTTTTCCAGATACTTTAATTAATTCTAAATCTTTATTGTTCGGTACAGCACTCCTGGAAAAATAACCGCTTTTTTGAACCAATGTTTTTTCAGCTTGCAACCGCTCTGAAAACTGTTTTGCGAACCACTNACCCGGATTCAACGTATCTAAAGCCACATGATCAAAAGCATCNCTTTNAACTGTTTCACCANTCGCTTTCATTTCATTTATAATGGTGTCCGTCCCTGCNCCTTCACTCAANAAAATATTGACAGAATCTTTTTCATNCATTAATNTTTTCAATCGAGAATACTCTGAATCAAANTNAATATTCATTTCAGGGATATAGATNGCATCTACGTCCCATCGCTTCTGTTCNATTAAAATCTCAGGCAAAAAATTGCGTCGTATTAGCTTGTCATGGTATTCTTTGGCGGTATAGGCTGTTAACCATCCACAATTTCGACCCATAACTTCATGGATAATTAGTTGACGAAAGCTAGTTGTATTCTCATTCGCAATATTTTCAAAGAAAATAGCCCCCTGCTCCGCTGCAGTCCATGCCCCAAGGGTTTGGGTAATTGGATAGATATCATTATCTACAGTTTTGGGGAGACCCACAACTGTCAAATCATAATTAATATCTTTAAGATANAATAACAATTGGGCTGCCATGGTATTTGTATCATCCCCACCTATTGTGTGTAAAATATTTACTTTATCTTTGATTAATTGATCCGCTGCCACTTTAACCGGATCCTCTCCTACTTTNACATAACCATGNTGGACACAATTTTCTACATTTGTTAATTTTACTCGGCTGTTTCCAATTGGGCTACCTCCGTATTGAAAGAGCACATCCGTTTTGTTACGAATACTCGATGGAATTTCAATGGAATTACCCAAAAGTAACCCTCGGTATCCATGAAGATATCCTAATAAATCTGCTTTGGGAGCTAATTCATTATATGTTTGTATTAAGGCACCCAGCGAAGCAGATAANCAGGGAGCAACACCGCCGGCAGTTAAAAATGCAATTTTCATTGAATTATTTTAAACTTTTTTTAGGAAAAAATTTAACTAAATATGATACAAGTAAAGACGGTACCGTTTAAAGCAATTAAATCAACACTTAAATTTATAAATGTTAATTTATTATGCCTTGCAAAAAATCACGATTCTGAATTACAATCACGGGTAAATTTTTACATAATATGCAAGGAGGAGGCATTATGCGTATTGGAAATCGTTTATTCCAATTCATTATTTATTTTTTAGTTGGTTTCACAATACTTGCTGCAAAAGAACGCTTTAGCGAAGATTTATTTAAGGCACTCAAGTATCGAAATATCGGTCCCTTTCGCGGTGGNAGATCTGCCGCAGNTNCAGGTGTTCCNGGAAATAAATTTCTCGCTTATTTTGGNAGCACNGGAGGCGGTGTTTGGNGTACCAAAAATGGTGGACANACATGGAATAATNTTTCTGACGATTTTTTTGGTGGATCTATCGGTGCTGTAGCTATTAGTGAATGGGATCCTAATGTAATCTACGTAGGAGGCGGTGAAGTCACAGTCCGAGGAAATGTTTCCCATGGTAATGGTGTATGGAAATCNACCGANACTGGCAAAACATGGAAGCANATGGGATTGAAAGATTCCAGACGAATTCCTCGTATNCGAGTTCACCCTAAAAATCCCGACTTGGTTTACGTCGCAGCCCTAGGACACCTATTTGGTCCTAATGAAGAGCGCGGTGTTTTTCGAAGTAATGATGGTGGAGNNACATGGGAAAAAATTCTATACATAAATGACGAGGTNGGTGCCTGCGACCTTATCCTTGATCCTAATAATCCGCGCATTATTTATGCCTCAACCTGGCGTATAAAACGGACACCGTACAATTTAGAAAGCGGTGGCGAAGGCTCGGGGCTTTGGAAGTCAACAGACGGTGGAGATACATGGAAAGAGATCACCCGAAATAAGGGATTACCTGAAGGACTTGTAGGTATAATCGGTGTGACAGTTTCTCCCCTGAACTCGGATCGAATCTGGGCCTTAATCGAAAATCGTAAAGGTGGATTATTCCGNTCNGATGATGGTGGAGAGACNTGGGTAAAAACCAGTTCAGATAANAATCTCCGTCAACGAGCCTGGTACTATACACGAGTATATGCAGATACAGANAATGAAGATNTGGTTTATGTACTCAATGTATCCTTCTGGCGTTCAAAAGANGGAGGNAAAACATTTAATCGAATTCGTACTCCTCATGGTGATCATCATGACCTTTGGATAGATCCAATGGATGCAAAACATCTTATAATTGCAGACGATGGTGGTGGCCAGGTATCCTTTGATGCCGGAGAAACTTGGAGTACCTATCATAATCAACCTACCGCCCAATTCTACCGTGTTGATGTAGATAACCAATTCCCTTACCGTGTCTATGCNGGTCAACAGGATAATAGCACTGTGTCCATTGCTTCTCGTACCATGGGTGGTGGAATATCCGAAAGAGATTATTACNCTGTTGGTGGTGGTGAAAGTGCCCATGTAGCACCCCACCCTGAAAATCCGAATATCGTTTATGCAGGATCTTACAGTGGGTTCTTAACACGTTATGATCACTCCACTGGACAGCGGAGAAATATTACAGTGTATCCGGATAATCCAATGGGCCATGGCGTAAAAGATATGAAATTTCGATTTCAGTGGAATTTCCCTATAGAGTTTGATCCTCATGATTCGAAAACTCTTTATGTGGGTTCTCAACACCTTCATAAATCAAACGATGAGGGTGAATCTTGGGAATTGATCAGTCCCGANCTATCAACAAATACTGTTNCNATGCAAGATGAATCNGGTGGNCCAATTACAAAAGATGATACGGGTGTTGAATANTATTGNACCATTTTTGTGATTACTCCTTCACCTCAAGAAAAAGGTGTTATNTGGATTGGTACGGATGATGGCCGAGTTCATATCACNAGGGANGGTGGNGAATCTTGGAAAGATATTACACCNAAAAATATGCCANAATGGGGTATGGTGAATAGTATTGATCAATCACCTCATGATCCTGCCACGGCTTATATGGCTGTGACCANATATAAATCGGATGATTTTAAACCGTACCTTTACAAAACCAATAATTATGGTAAATCCTGGAGGATGATCTCAAATGGGATTCCAAATGATGCGTTCACTCGTGTTGTTCGAGAAGATCCAGGTAGAAAAGGCTTGCTCTACGCAGGCACAGAAACTGGCATGTATTTATCATTTGATGATGGAAAGAATTGGCAATCTTTTCAGCAAAACCTACCCATCGTTCCTATCACGGATCTTGTTGTAAAAGAAAATGATCTAGTTGTGGCTACTCAGGGACGATCTTTTTGGATATTGGATGATCTTACACCTCTGCATCAATTATCAGATAAAATTGCCGATGCAGAATCACATCTGTATAATCCGCGCGATACTTATCGTCTTCCTGGTGGTCGTGGCTGGGGCGGACCAAGCCCAACCTCTGGTGCAAACCCACCTAATGGAGTATTGACATTCTACTATCTGGATGAAGAAATAGATAAAGATAGTGAATTCAAACTTGAATTCATGGAAGCTAATGGCGATGTAATTAAAATATTTACTCATAAAAAAGATAAGAAAAATCCTGGTCCAGTTGCAGAAGTCAAAAAAGGAATGAATCGGTTTGTTTGGAATACACGTTACCCTGATGCAAAAAAAGTACCAGGCGCAGTCATGTGGGGCGGTTCCCATATTGGTCCAAAAGCGGTTCCTGGTGAGTATAAAGTAAGAATGACGGTGAATGGAAAAAGCCAAACCAGTACTTTCAATATCTTAAAAGACCCAAGAATAAATACCACCCAGTCTGATTTTAGAGATCAGTTTGACCTTCTTATGGATATTCGAAACCGCACTACAGAGATCAATGAAAAAGTTTTAACTATTCGAAGCATCAAAGGTCAGATTAACACTCTAACCAATTTGATGAAAGATTCTGGCTTTAAAAATGATCAATTAACTGAAGCAGGTGATTCTCTGGTTAAATCTTTATCTGCTATCGAAGAAGAATTAATCCAGGTTAAATCTAAATCAGGTCAAGATCCTTTGAATTATCCTATCAAATTGGATAATAAGATTGCTGCTCTTGTTGGGGTGATATCCAGTGTCGATGCTAAACCAACTGCCCAATCCTATGATGTATTGGATGATTTGGTAACACAAGCTAAGGTACACTATAAAAAACTGGATAAAGTACTTACGGTTGATCTATTCAAATTCAACAATATGGTTAGTGACGCTGCTGTACCTGCTGTGATGATTGTGCCTTCAGAAATGAGTAAAGAACGTTAAACATAAATAGAGATTGTTAATAAAAAAGCCCCGCCTGTACGGGGCTTTTTTATTTTTTAATTCTGAGATATTCCTTCAGAAAAATAAAGTTTCAATTTGTTATTCTATTATACTCTTTCATGGAAATTAATCTTAATTCTAAATAATATCCCCTATCAAATGAACTCAATAAAATGAATCCAATTCTCTGGAAGCCTACTCAAAACCAGATTAATATTTCCCAAATAGAGGATTTCCGAAAACAGGTAAATGCCCGATTTAATATTGATTTAAAGGATTATTACGCACTTCATGATTGGTCAGTTTCTAACATTGCTGATTTCTGGAAAGCTATTTGGGGATTTATGGCCATTAAAACTTCATCGGATTATACTCAGATTGTTGATGATGAATCCAAAATGCCTGGAGCCAAATGGTTTAAAGGAGTTCAATTTAATTTTGCTGAGAATCTTTTAAGAATTCAGTCTGATAAGCCAGCAATACATTTCAAAGGAGAAAATAATCCTGTACGCACTTTTTCTTATAATGAACTTTTTGATAATGTAGAGAAAATAGCATCATCATTAAAGAAAATGGGTGTTCAAAATGGCGATCGCGTAGTGGGTTTCATGCCCAATATACCTGAAACAATCATTGCCATGCTGGCTACTACATCCATAGGAGCTATCTGGTCTTCTTCCTCCCCTGATTTTGGGGTTAAAGGACTCTTGGATCGATTCACTCAGATTGAGCCGAAAGTGATGTTTGCAGCCAATGGATATTTCTATAAAGGTAAACCTTTCGATTCAATCATTAAACTGAACAGCATCTTGGATCATCTTCCGTCTATTAAGCAAGTGATTATAACACCTTATACTGAATTAAACCCTGATATCACATCTGTAAAAAAATCGATNATGTGGAATGATTTTNTTGATCCAAATCCTAATTCATTAGAATTTGAACAATTACCNTTCAATCATCCACTTTATATCATGTATTCAAGTGGAACTACAGGATTGCCNAAATCCATTGTTCATGGTGCAGGTGGNACATTAATTCAACACCTGAANGAATTACGACTACATGGAAACATCAGTATGGATGATACAGTATTTTATTTTACAACCTGCGGNTGGATGATGTGGAATTGGCTAATTAGTAACCTTGCTATAGGAGCTACAATTGTCCTTTATGANGGTTCTCCATTTCATCCAAATCCCANTGCAATGTGGGATATGGTAGATAAACTGCAAATCACTCATTTTGGAACAAGCGCAAAATTTATAGATACTTGTAGAGATAAAGGATTATCACCGAAAAAAACCCACTCACTAAGTTCTCTNAAAACAATTTTTTCGACTGGATCTCCTCTAGTCGAAGAAAGTTTTGATTATGTTTATGGTCATATTAAAACAAATCTCCAACTCTCATCCATTTCAGGTGGAACAGATATTATTTCATGTTTTGCAGGAGGGAATCCGGCCTTGCCAGTTTATCGAGGTGAACTTCAATGCTTNGGTCTTGGTATGGCTGTACTCGCCTTTGATTATAATGGAAATGCCTTAAAAAATGCGAAGGGAGAATTAGTATGTCAAAAAGCATTTCCTTCAATGCCTATTTATTTNTGGAATGACAAAGATGGGCAAAAATATCATCATGCCTATTTTGAAAAATTTCCCGGCATTTGGTATCATGGCGATTTTATTGAGATTAATGATCATGGAGGTGTTACAATTTTTGGCCGTAGCGATACCACATTAAACCCTGGAGGAATTCGTATTGGTACAGCTGAGATATATCGTGTAGTTGATCTTTTTGAGGAAGTTGCAGATAGTTTGGTTGTAGGGCAATCTAATAANGGTGATGAACGAGTCATTTTATTCATCATGTTGAATGATAATCATCATTTATCCAAAGAATTAATTTTAGATATTAAAAATTCCATTCGATCTAACTGTTCACCTCATCATGTACCGGCTATTATTATGGAAATAGAAGACATACCTTATACAATTAATGGGAAAAAAGTTGAAATAGCTGTTAAAAGAATGATTCAAGGTGAAAANGTGGACAATAAAGATTCATTAANAAATCCTGAATCATTAGAGTTNTATAGAAAAATAAAAGAATTATCCTAGTTGCTCAATATGTCTAATACCNACAGAATCTAATGGATACATTAAGTCACGCNCTATGGGGAAAAGGATTATTCGGGTATCGTGGGAAAGCATGGNACGCTCTATTCTTTGGTGCTATGCCAGATCTTTTTTCATTTGGCATTCTTATAGTTTTTCGACTTGTTTCGGGAGATTTTTCAAATATGGCGGGAAGCGGTCCCCCACCTTTAGAATCCATTCCATGGTGGGTATTTATTAATTATGATATTTCTCACAGTTTTGTAAGTGCTTTGNTATGCATTTCGATNGTTAAAAGGTATAATAAAGATATTGCATTTGCCATGTGGGCNTGGCCTTTTCATATTTTACTNGACTTCCCTTTTCATTCTAAAGCATACTTCCCTACAAAANTACTNTGGCCACTGACAGACTTTTCATTTGATGGTATCACATGGTCCCGGCCAGAAATCTGGCTTCCTAATCTGGCAGGGATTATTATTTTATTTATATATAGAAAATATAATAAATAAATGTGTAGATACATTTTATGTATCTACATAACAAAATATAAAAACTGTCTTCTAATCTAGTTACATGGTTTCTTATACATACTGTCGTAGGTTAACTCTAATCGACGGATTATCCCATCATCCAAGTCATAGATATCACACTGGCCAAATGGTTTTGCATAAACATGTAAGCTTACTGCCGGTTCATCATTTACATTTTCTACAGAATGAATATCTGCTGGTCCATCTACGTATCCAGCTTCACCTTTTATCACACCTGTCATTGTCAGTTCCAGTGGTTTAATAGAATCCAGCTTGTAATTACAGATCTGGAGTGCACCTGATTCAACTCGCATCCAACATTTTTCGCCTTCATGTCCATGTATTGGTGCAACCTGACCTGAATTCCAACAAACAATCAATAGTTCAAAGTCTTTGTCTTTATGCACCAAATGACGAGCATATTTTTGATCTTTATAATAGCAGTAACTTTTTATTTCTTCACTCATAAATTCATATTGACTGAGATATTCCGTTACTTTCAAAACTGGAAAATCTTCACCAGAAAATATTTTTAATTGATTAATTAAATTATTCATTTTTTAATACTTTATGTACACCAATAGTTAAAACAGGGATAACAAAAATAATCCAATAACCCCAGGTCAGTGCACCATATCCTTTTGCTATAAGACCAATCAACCCAATTGCATTTGCAATAAAGATTGAAGCCATCAAGAGTAATATCCCTATCAATGCTCTATTTTTATCTGACAATTTTGGATTCACTGAAAGAATTCTCTCATTAAATCCATGGATTAAACCTACTCCTGTTTCAATAAATGTCCCAAACAAAACGATCTGAAAAATTAGTTTGAATGGATCCCATCCAATTTTTTGAAGGATTGAATTTACAGGTACAGATTCCGATATAATCTGTGGATATTGACTCAACATTGCCAAAAACATGATCAATGCAGGAAACATCCCAATAAGACCTGCACACAATCCTGAAATAAGAGCTTCCTTTCTTGAATCAAAATGTCGAACACAAAATAAAATTGCGGGTGCCAAACCAATATTATAGGCTGCATACTTAATACCACCCATTGTCCAACTTGTTTCAGTGTTTTGGAGAGCAAAGCTGGACATGATTTCACTAGAAAACATTTTAAAAACTGCTATAAACATGATGAAAAAAGCACCATATAGAATGATGGACCAAACTGACAGAACTTTCTCTACCAAAGATGTCCCAAAAAAAACAATAAAGCCGACCAACCCCATCATGATAATTATGCCAAACAGCTCTGGAGCACCAACCATCTCATGAAATATTTCTCCAGAAGCAGAACCCATTACAGAGACAACTAAAACCAACCCAATCAAATAAAGAATTTCATAGCCAATCCATCCTTTTCCCAGCAACCCTTTTACAAATGAACGATATTCATAGTGCTTCCCTTTTCGAGCAAATTCAAAACAGATTGCCAGAACTAAACTCCATATAACTGTGGCTACTCCCATATTAATCAGTCCTGAAACAGGCCCTTCGGTCAGGAAAAATTCAACTAATTCACGACCAGTACCATACCCACCACCAATAATTAAACTTTGGAAAATAAAGCCAGGTAAAAGATATTTTTGAAAAAAGGTCGATTTCAAACGAGAATGTTTTCTTTAATGTAATTTGCAAAGTTTGCTACACCATCCGTTAAAGGTAATATCACGGGAATATTCAGATTATTTTCAGTTATTTTTTGAAATTCCCTTAATTCTTCCAAGGATGCATTTTCTTCATTCAACCCGATACCAATCACTTTTGTACCATAGGATTCAATTAACTTCACTTCATCTTCTAATTCCGGAATAGGATATTCAAATTCTTCAAGATCTACAAAAAATTTTCTACCTAATGGATGGACAAGAATAATACCAGTTGCGTTACCGGAAAGAATGAATTCAGACCCGCCTGGTCCTGATGGATTCTGCAAAGATGATTGACCTTCCACTAATATTAATTCAGGCTTAGAATTTTTTACACATTCCATAATAACTCTCTCTAATTCACCACTAACAAAATCATTGGGTGTAGCATCAAAAATAAAGCCATGCTTATATCCTTGCATCCAACCTGTTTGCCCTGTAAAGATCAATTCGGTTTTAATTCCAAGAGTTTTGCAAGCTTCTAAAATAAACCGGGCCGTGGTGCGTTTACCAACAGCACAATCAGTGCCTAGTACGGCAATGATTGGAGTATCTACATTTAATATTTCCCCTGTCCAGAAATGGAGGTCTGAGACAGGTCTTGATTTACGGATATCCACCAACTCCACTGAATTCTTTTTTGCAATCTTTTGAAATTCTTGATCCTCACTCAAATAATGATGCAAACCTGAAATAATTGTCATCCCATGATTCATTGCCGAGATTAGTTCCTTGCGGCATGGTGTGGGTAATATTCCACCAGGAAATGCAACACCCACTACACAAACTTCAGCCTTACTATTTGAATCACTATAATACTCACTAACTGATTCAAAAATGGGAATACCTAAAGGATTTCCATCTAATACATCACCAGCATCCAACCCTCCATGGGCAGAATCAATGACAGCTAACACCTTAAATCGATCAGTTCCGCGAAGAAGACCATGGGCAGTTTTAGCAAAATTTTCTGCGAGTAGGTTATGAGTGAAAACAATTGCTTTCTTCACCTTAAGAAACCACTTCAGATAAGAGTTTAACTCCCAGTCCCGGGCTATTTTTTAAGGTCATCTTTCCATCTTTTAGTATAAATCCTCCTGAGACCAAATCTCTCGCCAAGTCCAAACTTCCATCAAGGTCTATATATTTTGTTGCTGAAGAGGCCATTGCAGAATGTAGCGCAGCAGAAATACTAATAATACTCTCATCCATACATCCCCACATTAAATCTATCCCAGCATTATGGGCTGTATTTGCAATTTTAAGAGATGAGTTCACACCTCCACATTTCATTAACTTAATATTATAAATACCAAATTTATGTGGTTCAACAGCCAATCGATCTGCATCGTTCGGGTGATGAAGACTTTCATCTGCCGCACTCAATCCACGAATTTTTTGTGAAAGTTGATCCATTTGACTATCTTCATCACAATGAAATGGCTGCTCTATAAACTCAATTCCGTCATGAGCGGTCTGTTTAACAAATGCTTCAAGATCATTTATTTTATATCCTTGATTTGCATCTACGCGAATCAATATATCTGGACCAACGATTTCTCTTAATTTTCTAATTAATTCAATATCAAATGAAACATTACTTCCAGTTTTAACTTTAAGAATTCGAAAGCCTCTACCTACATATTCTTTGGCCTCTGCCTGAGCCGATTTAATAGATTTAATACCAATAGTAATAGATGTATAAAAGCCATCGTGAATTCTTCCTAAAAGGTCAGCTAGGGGCACCCCTTTATATTGGCTTAATGCATCATACATAGCAATATCCATAGCTGCTCGTGCCGCAGGATTAGATGGTAATCCATCATTCAAGGAATTACAAATTAATTCAATGTCTTCGATATTCCTTTTTGCCAGAAATGATTCTGCTTTTGTTTGGAGGATTGTTCTGCATGAGTCAATATTTTCACCAGTAACAAATTCAGCAGGACATCCTGAGCCGATTCCGTAGATACCATTTTCTAATTGAATCTTAACGAAAACATTCTCTACTGAATCAATCGTCTCGTATGAAATACGATATGGCCTAGTCAATTCCAGATTTTCTGTCCAGGTCGTAACACTTCTAATCTTCATCTAGACTTATTTCTTATATCCCGGTCCTCGAACCACTTTCCCAGGAGTTGCACCTGTGTGCTCGCCTTCGTTCAACACTTGAATTCCATTCACAAATACGTGCTGCATGCCTGTTGCCAATTGATGAGGATTACCAAATGTTGCATGATCAGAAATAGTATTTGGATCAAAAATGACTACATCAGCGTAATATCCTTCTTTTAATAAACCTCGTTTTTTTATTTTGAGCTTGTTCGCTGATAAACTTGTTAACTTATAAATCGCTTCTTCTAATGGAATAACTTTTTCTTCACGAACATACTTTCCAAGTAAACGAGCAAAATTTCCATAGGCTCTTGGATGAGGATTATTTTTTAAAAAATCACCTTCAGGNGCGATGGATCCTGCATCAGAGCCAAAACTCATATAGGGAAGTTTAATTTGTTTTTTTACATTTTCTTCTGACATTAAAAAATATACAACATCAACTCGGCTTCCATCTTGGATTACAAAATCCATCGCCACATCAGCATAATGTTTTCCTGTTTCCGCTGCAACTTCATTTAATGTCATACCAATGTATTTACGTAAATCTGGATTTTTAAACCCTGCAAACAAAACACCATCTGGACCAGCTAAGTAACCTAAATTCTCCCAATCATCTGTATCTGTAATCATTTCTATTTTTACTTTTGAACGTATTGTAGGATTTTCCAGTCTCTCCACCCATTTATCATACCCACCCTCTTGAACCCAAGGTGGCATGTGTGCATTTAAACCTGTTGCGCCAGCAATATAAGTATACATGTCAGCAGTAATATTTAATCCTCTCGCTCGAGCTTCACTAACCTTTCTAATAACCAAATCCATCTTGTAGTGATTCTTAATACCGCCAGCTTTCAAATGATAAATTTCTGCAGGAATATTGGCTTTTTCAGCTATGGTAATTAATTCATCTAAAGCTTCCAATAACTGATTGCTTTCACTTCTCATATGGGAGATATACATACCACCATATTCAGCTGCTACTTTGCATAGTTCAATCAATTCTTCTGTTGATGAATAAAATGCAGGAGCATAGATCAATGATGAGCCAATTCCTAAAGCGCCTTCTTCCATAGCTTGACGAACTAATGCACGCATATTATTTAATTCATCATCAGTAGGNGCTCTATTTTCAAATCCTATTTCATGGATTCTGAGTGTTGTTGCACCAATAAAAGAAGCTACATTTGTAGAAACACCTCTACGTTCAAGCGACTCTAAATACTCTCCAAGTGTTGTCCAATCAATTNTAAAATCTTCTTCATTTTCTTGCTGTTNTTGCTTCATTGAATCACTTAATGGACCCATCGATNCACCCTCACCATAAACTTCCAACGTTACACCTTGTTTGATATCACTTAGTGAACGACCATCTTTAATTAATGATGTAGTTGCCCAACTGAGCATGTTAATAAATCCTGGAGCTACGGCTAATCCTTTTGCATNAATNTCTTTTCTACCTTTTTCAGATATATTCTCTTTAANTAATNCAACCTTATCCCCTTTAATAGCTACATCACCAATGAAAGGTTCAAACCCATAACCATCGTAAATCGTACCCTTTCTAATTACAACATCATATTCTTCACAACCTATCATGAAGAAAAAAGAAATAATAATGAAAAATANTCTGTTCATCATAAAACTCCCCTATGTACTAGTTATTATACTTATTAATCCAAGCCAAAATATGTTTAACCTTACTAATATGGTGACTTGGTCTTACTGAAATACCATGAGGTTCATCCGGGACTCTAACTAAAACTGATTCAATACCTAGAAGTTGTAAAGCTGCATAATATTGTTCTGAATCTGGCATTGGGGTCCTATAGTCAGCCTCACCAGTTAGAACCATAGTAGGTGTTTTTACATTCTTTACAACTGATAAAAGGTTTTTACTTTCATAGAATTCAACATTATCCCANGGCATTCCTGGAAACCAATAATTTGCTGTCCATGGAATATCAGAATANAGAACAAANCTATACCAATTAANTACNGGNTATACANTNACTGCNGCNTTNAANCGATNAGTGCGACCAATCATCCAGCAAGTTAAAACACCNCCACCACTACCACCCGTGACAAACAATCTATTCTTATCAATGTATCCTNTNTCTAGTGCAGCATCAACTCCAGAATTAAGATCATAAAAATCATCNCCAGGATAATTATGGTGTATAAGTTGAGAAAACTTTTCACCATAACTGGTGCTACCCCTAGGATTAGTATATAAAACCACATAACCCTCAGCAGCCATTAACTGTTTTTCTATGTAAAATCGATCACCATAATTAGAAAAAGGTCCACCATGAATTTTTATTATTAACGGATATTTTTTTGAAGGATCAAATCCAGGAGGTTTCATAATCCATCCTTGTATATCCAATCCATCATATGATGATTTGTACCAAATTTCTTCTATTTTACTTAACTCTTTTTGAGAAAAAACATCTTTGTTTACGGATGTGATTATTTTTGTATTACCACTTCTAGATTTAGTAACTGCTAAATCAGATGGTAAATCGGGTTTTGTAGTTACAAAGACTANATTACCATCCTTGGATACGGAATANCCCCTACCAAGATTATTCGCTATGATATTATTTTTTCCATTTATATTTGTTTGTGCAAGTTTTGTATTTCCTTTATCAGCATANACAAAAAAAATGTTCTTACTATCTCCGGACCAATTTAAAGTTGATAAACTTCTATCAAGTTTTGTGTTTACTACTCTAATTTTTTTTGACTTTAGATTCATAACATAAATTTTTGAACTTTGATAAGCCATTTTTTTATTGTTAAATCCAACATATGCTAAATACTTACCATCAGGGGAAGGTGTAGGATCACTATCAGGTCCATCTCGAGACGTAAGNCTTTCTATTTCAGCATTATTAACATTTATTCTGTGAATATCACTTTGCCTATAACCTTCCGCTTCCCAATCATCAGCAAGATTTGTCGATACATAAATGTGTTTACTATCAGTGGACCAAACAGTTTGACCTCCTTGATAAGATGTGAAATTAAATCTACCATTAGTTAACTGACGTGCTGTTCCACCTTCAGAAGGGACAACAAATAAATGTTTAAATCCTTTTAAATATCCAACTCCATTATATCTATAAACTAAACGATCAATGACTTTTGCTGGAGCCGCCCACTCTGCTCCTTCAGGAGCGGATGGAAGATCTGCTTCAAATTTTGATTCNGGTGGAACAGTACCAAAAAAAGNTACGGTTTTACCATCAGGTGACCAACTTATCCCATGAGGNCCTACCTGAACATTAGTTAATACTGTAGTCTCTCCTGTATCCATCCACCTTTTATGGATCTGACTTGAGCCTGAGGAACTAGAAACATAAATAATTTGTTTACCATCTGCAGACCACCGAGGTTGACTATGACTTTTATGACCACTCGTAATTGGCCTATGATTGGATCCATCATAATTAATTATCCAAATATTAGAAAAACGTTTATCTGTCATTATATCACTACCNGATCTAACATAAAGTATTTTTGATCCGNTAGGTGAAATTTGTGGGTCTGATACTCTTTCTAAATCAAAAATATCTAAAGATTTTAGAACATTGTCATTCCCAGCACTTACTATATTAATGAAAAAGAGCATGAATAAAATGAATGATTTTATTCGTGTAATTTTGATGTAATTATTTTTCATAAAAAACCTCCTAGAAACTCATTATTTNTTAACTCAAAGCCTGATCAAGATCATTAATCAAATCTGTAGCTGACTCAATTCCCACTGCTAAACGGATTAATGANTTGTCTATACCTGATTCCAATAGTTCTTCGTCACTAAGTAGTGAATGTGATGTTTGAACTGGTCGGGTAACTAGTGATTCAACTCCGCCCATGCTTGCTGTACACATAGGAATTTGTAATTTATTCATTACTTTATCAGCTACATCCACCCCACCCTTTACAATAAAACTTATCATACCACCAAAACCACATAATAATTCTTTCGCCCTTTGGTGACTAGGACTTGATTCTAGCCCTGGATAATTAACATGTGAAACCATAGGATGATCATTTAAAAAAGTTGCGATCTTCATTGCATTACTACACTGCTTTTTTATCCTCAATGATAATGTTTTCATTCCCCTATGTAATAAAAAGCACGCATTTGGATCAAGACATCCACCAAGATGATTTAACTTTGAATTAATCTCTGTCATATGTGGTTCATTACCAATTATAGCCCCTGCAACAATATCCGTATGTCCATTTAAGAATTTAGTTGCTGAATGAAGCGAAATATCAAATCCTAAATGAATTGGGCAAAACAATGCAGGACTAGCAAATGTATTATCAATCATTGAAATCAAACCATGTTCTTTTGCAAATGCTACAACCCGATCTAAAGGAGCAATCTCTATTAATGGATTTGTTATTGTTTCCACATAAATAATTTTAGTATTTGATTTTAATTTTGCACTCCATTCAGATGGATCCATAGCATCAATAAAATCAAATTCAATACCATATTTTGGAAGATCGTGTTTAACATAATCCGCTGTTCCACCATATAATGTTTTATGCGCCAATAAGTGGTCACCGGATTTTAGGAAAGTTAATAGCGATGTTGTGATCGCACTCATTCCAGATGAGGTAACGAGTGCACGATCTGCCCCTTCAAGAATTGCTAATTTTTCATGTAAGACAATATGATTAGGCGTGTTATTTAATCTGATATATTTTAGATCATCATAACTCTTTTGGCCTGTATACTCAAAAGTTGAACTTTGGAAAATTGGTACATTAGCTGCACCTTCAATTCGAGGATCCGGTTCACCCGAATGAATAATTTTTGTATCAAATGAAATATCTTGTTTTTTCATAATACTAATCTTTTCCTTCTTTTTTCACATAAGTATCTAACCAATTGGCTGTTTCCCACAGCATATGCATAACGGATTCACGAGCACGATAACCATGACTTTCATGAGGAAGCATGACAAGTTTGGCGGTAGCACCATGACCTTTTAAAGCATGGTAATACCGTTTACTCTGTACTGGGAATGTGCCTGAATTATTATCTGCTTCCCCATGAATCAGTAGGATAGGTTCATTGACCTTTTGTGCATGCATAAATGGAGACATAGCAAAATATATTTCTGGAGCTTCCCAAAAAGTTCGCTGTTCCGATTGAAATCCAAACGGGGTTAGACTTCTGTTATAGGCACCACTACGTGCAATTCCTGCCTGAAAAATATCAGAGTGAGCTAACAAGTTAGCTGTCATAAATGCCCCATAAGAATGACCGCCAATTGCTATTTGATTACGAGTAGTTACACCCTTATTTACCATTATATCCGCAGCTGCCTGGGCACTTGCAACTAATTGTTTTACATAATTATCATTGGGCTCTTGGGTCCCTTCTCCAATGATAGGCATGGTAGCACCAGATAGAACTGCATATCCATAGGATAACATAATCAGCGGGGATGTAGGACTAATTCTGGAGAATCGGTATGGTGAGCCAACCACCTGAGAAGCAGCCCTTAATGTTTTAAATTCTCGAGGGTAAGCCCATACTAATAAAGGTAATGGGCCATCGCCTAGTTCATGACCAGGTGGCAGATAAAGAGTGGCAGAAAGATCTACACCGTCGCTCCTTTTATAGGTCAACATCTCCTTATAGACACCTTTCATCTGAGGGTAGGGGTGCTCAAATTGTGTTATAGATTTAAAAGAATTATCCTCAACGCTCCGGATATAATAATTGCCTGGCTCATCCTTTGATTCCCGGCTGGTGATAAAGGTTTTACCATCTTGACTAATCATCGAGATCACCCTTTCGTAATAGGGTGCCTCACATCTCCATAAACGTTTTGAAGTTTTGCTTATAAGATCAAATTCATCTAAAAATGGAAGGTCTCCTTCTGGCGACGCGCCATTTCCTATCATCAATAACTTAGTTTCATCTTTGATAATCATTACTGATCGACCATATTTATTTAAGGTTGTAACAGGAGTTCCCGGGTCATTATATCGATCTTCATAAATACGATCGATGATTTTTCTCGTTGCACTGGTAGATGGGTTCACATGCCATGATGTAGATCGTCGTTGAACCCATTCTCTAGCTGAGACAAGCGCATTTTTATTATCCCCCCAACGTACACCACTAAATCGTAATTCTAATTTCAGAATTGATTTAGCTTTGCCTGTGAATGGAGCAGGCAGTGTAAATACTTCATCTCGAAACTGCACATCCTTTTTGGGATCACCACCGTCTAGTGCGTCTGCATAATAAATGCTAGCACCTACATCAGACCGCCAACCAAATGAACGAGGACCCGAGATGACGGCATCTCTTCCAATCGGAATAGATTCTGCCAATGGCATATCACGAAGTATATGAACTGATTTACCATTAGTATCTAATATTTCAATCAAAGTTGGAAAGCGATAAACTGTCACTAAATAGGAAAAGGGGCGGTGAATGGTCTCCATCAAAATAAAATTTCCGTCCGGTGATGGCTCTGCGCGACGAATGATGCCGGGTTTTCCAATCTGTACAACCTTCCCTTTATGTGAAACTCGGACTATTTGGGCTGTCATATAATATTCGAACAACGCTTCATCATGTGCATTACTCAACAAATCTTGGTAGGTCCTGGCCGGTGCTTTGTTTCCTGCATTTTCTTGGACTACTGGACCTTTGGGAACTGTAGATGCTTTTGGAGGGTCACCGCGATGATCTAGAATTATTTTTGCAATCAAACCTTTACTATCAGATAGCCAATAATAAGGTGAACCATAAATTGCATTCAGTGGCGAATTAAGAAGTTTC
The DNA here is from genome assembly GCA_002704905.1 of Fidelibacterota bacterium. GTDB lineage: Bacteria > Fidelibacterota > Marinisomatia > Marinisomatales > TCS55 > TCS55. The sequence continues at coordinate 1,642 of PAIR01000057.1, read as the reverse complement.
TTTGCCTTACCATTTCGTGTAATGGCAGTGTATAAATTGATTTTGTTCCCACTTGTAACTACCATAGCAATATATTTTCCATCAGGAGACCAACTTATATTGGAAATCCGCGCCCCTTTTGGTAAACCTTTAATCTTGGTCTGTCTACCAGTTTTAATATCCTGAATAATCACACCTATATAATAACTGGTACGACTCCGCCCATTATTTGCGGGGTTAATTCGAAGCCCACCAAGACGTAGTTCCGGTTGAGACAATTCTTCAATTGATGGTAGACTAGACCGCTCTAGTATTAATATTTGTTTTTTATTAGGCGATATACTTACGCTTGGCGTAACTGGAGCATCCACCAAGTCTGCAATGGCTTTGGGTGGCATTTTATATCTATCATCAGCCAATAAAGCTGAAAAAATGAAAATGGTCAAAGTTGTAATTTGATTGATTAAATAATGTATTTTGTTTTTCATTTTGAATAGTTCCATTTCATATTGTCTTCTGGAAAAGTTTGTAGAATACCTTTTTTACGAACTAATGCTTCTAAATCATCCAATTCTGAAGGTAGAAAGTCAGTAAAATTCTCATTGCCATCTTTTGTCACTACAATTGTATCTTCATATCGAAGATACAAATTCTCTTCTGGTACCCACATTTGCGGGTCCACTGAAAATACATGCCCAACTTTTAACGGACCATGACGATAAGGCCCATCATCATGCACAGCCAAACCTACTGGATGTGAGAGCACGCCACCTCCCGTTTGTACCATTTTTTCAGCAGCTTTCTTATAAATTTTCTTTGAGAATTTATACTTCTTCATGATCGGCTTCATTTTCTGTTTAGCTTTTTCTAAAATCTGATCTGTAGTAATTCCTGGACGAATAATTTCTAATACGACATTACGATATTCTAAAATAATTTGAAGTAATTCACGTTGCCATGGTTCATATTTGCCATTCACTGGCCACATTCTTCCAATATCACTCACATAATAACGGAAATCTGGTGCATAGTCCATTAGAACCATGTCGCCACTTTTCAATTGACTGTCATTCCGATAATAATGTCCATTACTAATATTTTTTGTTCCTGAAGCAGTGATCGAGCGGTAAGCCTCAAGACGTGCACCATTAATTAAGTAAACATAACGAGCTACACCATCCAATTGATATTCCCAAACACCTGGCTCAGTACTTTTAATCGCTTCAATCATACCTAAACCTGCTAATTGAGATGCCCGTCTTACTAAAGCAATCTCATTTGTACTTTTTACACTTCTTAGATTATCAATAATCGGGGTCAGATCTTTTACTTTATTATGACGATTCCGTGTTCGGAGTAGTTGAACAAAACGCCCTTCACGACTAATTCTGCTATCCCAAGGATCTGCCGAAATAGATGCATTGGCTACTTCTAGTTCATACCGACTCTGACCTTGCCCTTCGGCTGGTGTAAACATAGTATAAATTGCTGTAGATCGTTTGATATCAGGTGGAAAATTTTCATGCATGGAGTCTGTAGAAAGTACTGCATCTACTCCGACAAGTTGTTTTATCAGTTTGATATCTTCGGCATTCAGAATTCTTCCCTCGCTACGTTCTAATCGTTCATTTTTTGGTGGCATATACAAGGTGACTTTTTTATT
>PAIR01000056.1 GCA_002704905.1 Fidelibacterota bacterium | reverse complement strand
TCTTTAAAGAACGTGATTGCTATTGCTGCCGGTATATGTGATGGTTTAGGATTTGGGGATAATACAAAGGCAGCTTTGCTAACTCGAGGAATTGCTGAAATAACTCGTTTGGGTGTTGCCATGGGTGCTAATTCAACTACCTTTAATGGATTAAGCGGAATAGGAGATCTAATTGCTACCTGCTTAAGTAAGCATAGTAGAAATAGGTATGTTGGTGAAAAGATCGCTGAAGGAAAAAAACTATCAGATATTTTAGATAAAATGGATATGGTTGCAGAAGGAGTAAAGACAACCCGGTCAGTATATGACCTCTCTAAAAAATATAACGTTGAGATGCCGATTTCAAATGGAATATACCATGTGTTATTTAAAGAAAATGACCCTAATACAATTGTTGCAAAACTGATGACAAGAGATTTAAAGCATGAAAGTTTAAAACTATAGATTTAAACTTTTTTTCTTTATTTAATGTTTTCAATATTAATCATAATTTATCTATCTGCCCCTGTAGTTCAATGGATAGAATAAATCCCTCCTAAGGATTAGATACTGGTTCGACTCCAGTCGGGGGTACTAAAAAAGGATATAGTTTATGTTAAAACCGAAACGTAAAATCTTGCGAAAAGAAATTCAACGGGACCCATTTCTTGAGAGTCTTTTTTCATTTAAAACACATTTTCTAGATTACAAACAATTATATACCCGTATCACTATTGGATTTATAGCTTTGGTCATTGTTGGTACATTTATTTTAAGGACTAAAGCATCTAATTATAATTCGGCTGAATTAATGTTAAGCAAAGGTATGATATNTGTAGAGCAAGGTGATAATCAAAATGCTATNATNCATCTGCAGGAAGTCGTTGATGAATTTGCAAATACTATACCTGGNAAAAATGCCAGTTATTATTTAGGACAAATCCATTATGATNGAGGAGACTATGANCTTGCTTTACCTTATTTTGAAGAATATGCTAATGAAGGTGAAAATATTTTACTTCTGGGAGCATCTTTTCAGGCATTAGTTGAAATATTTAAGAGNAAATCTAATCTGGAAGATGCCATTCAATACCAAAAGCTATCTAGAGATAATGCAAGTTCAAAAGGAGAGGCTGCTTATGCAGCTCTAAAATTAGCAAATCTAACTTACCAAAATGGTGATCTTATNAGTGCTAAANCTATGGTTAAAGAAGTCTTAAATAAACACGGAGATGATTTAGATATAAAGAAGGTAGCTGACCAATTAAACGGTTTAATGCAAGTTGGAATGCCGTCCTTGAATTAGTCTTTGATAGACCTTANATAACGCGTAAATTTTATTCCGAAAAGTGGGTTGTCTGACCCACTTTTCTGTTAATTAGACATGAATACTATAAAACATAAGATNGCTGAAATGATACCAAACCATTTGTTTTTCTTAGATTTGGTAGAAGATCATTCAAATTCGAAGGTAAAAATAATTGTTGATGGACCTGAACCAATAGATCTTAATACTACAACATCTATTGCGCGAGAGGTTCGTTCCTCTGAAATCCTTAACAATGATTATCCGGGTGGTNTTCAGTTGGAAGTCACTTCACCTGGTATTGAAGCACCATTATTATATNCTTTCCAATATCAAAAGAATTTGGGTCGTTCCTTAATAATTTCGCTTTTTGATGGTAAGGTAACCAAATTGGTATTAACGCATGTTAATGATAAATATTTTGAAGGTTTATCAGATTCTGGNAATAAGATTCAATATAAATATGACCAAATCAAATCAGCAATAATTGATGTCAAATTTTAAAATATTTTGGAGGAATTTTGGTTAATAGAGAATTAATAGAAGTATTTTCTGAAATCGCTCGAGAAAAGAATGTCGAACGCTCTGAGCTTGGATCCATTATTGAAGGTCTATTCCTCCATCTAGTGGAAAGAGAAAGAGGAGATGCAAGTAATTGCAGTGTTATTGTAAATCTTGATAAGGGTGAATTTGAGATTTATGTTGAAAAAACCATCGTTGATGATGTTGAAGATCCTGTAATGGAAATAACCCTCGATGAGGTTCGAGAAGTTGACAAAGAAATGGCAGACGATCTTGAATTAGGCGATTCATATGTTGAAATCATTGACCCTATGATTTTTGGCCGTCGGATGATTCACATGGCTAAACAATTTTTCTCACAAAGATTGCAGGATGTAGAAAAAAAATATATTTATGAAGATTACGCCAATCGTGTTGGCGAAATAGTAATAGGTACAGTTCATCAAGTTCAACGAGATAACGTTTTTGTNAATATTGAACATGCAGAATTGAGAATGCCTCGAAAAGAACAAATTAAAACAGAGCGTTATCGACGTGGTGACTCAATACGNTCTGTAATTAAGTCTGTAGAAATTACATCTCGNGGACCAGATATTGTTATTTCCCGAAGCGACAATCATTTCTTATATAAAATGTTTGAAATGGAAGTTCCTGAAATTGAGGATGGGGTAATTGAGATTCGCGCTATTTCTAGACATCCTGGTGAGCGTGCAAAAATTATTGTTCAATCTCATGATCGTCGGATTGATCCCGTGGGTGCCTGTGTTGGTATGCGAGGAAGTAGGATCCAAGCTATTGTTCGTGAATTAAATAATGAAAAAATTGATATTGTCAATCATAGTGAACAATCAGAGATNTTAATATCACGTGCTTTNTCACCGGCTAAGCCTTTAGACCTATATATAGATGATGATCGGAAATACTGCATTGCTATTTTTGATGATGATGATCTTGAATTAGCAATTGGACGTGGCGGTGTTAATGTGAATTTAGCTTCCAAAGTAACTGAATATCGTATTGATGCTTTTGGTTTAAAAGAATATGAACGTAAACAGTCAGAGCAAGAAAAACTTTTGGCAGATATTGAGGACATACCAAAAAGATCTGTCAAACCTTTAAGTGAAAATAATATCAATACAGTTTCTGATTTGCTCAATTCTGAAGAAGAAAGATTAATTGAGATCAAGGGTATTTCTGAAAAATCTCTTGAAAAAATTTATGATGCAGTTCAATCTTTTGTTGAAAAAAATCAANCCGNGGAAAACTCTAAAACAGAGGANGCNGAGACNGANGAATCATCTAGTTTGTTAAACAAAGAAGTTNTAGAAAAAGTAGAATCATAATTTTATGGCAAAACGTCGNATATTTCAAATTGCTAAAGAGCTGAATATTTCTCATACTGATATTTTATCTTTCTTAAAAGGTAAAGGTATTGAAGTGGGTAGCCACATGGCACCTGTTGAAGAAAATACATATCAAATAATCTTGTCCGAATTTCACAAAGATAAAGAATCTGTAGAACGATATAGAAAAGAACAGGTTCGACGAGAAATTCATGATGTTCGTATTCTTGATAGGCAGAAAGCAAATAAAAAACTCAATCTTTTGACATTGGAAGATCANCGAAAATTAGAGAATGAAGAAAAGGAAAAGGCTGAGCTTTATAAGAAAAAACTCGAAGAAGNAGCTANAGTTAAGGCCNTTGAAGAAGANGAACGAGTTNGACAAGAAGCTAGTAAAAAAGAAGTAGTTGAAAAAAAGCAAACTGAAGAGTTCCGTAAAAAGCGTATTCCACAAAAACAGAAGAAAAAATTAAGAAAAATTAACCTTTCAAACATAGAAGCGCAGGTTGGNAAAGGNACAACTCATCGCAGAACAGATAATATAAAAAAAGATGATGATAAAAAAAATAAGACTGCGGCCGAAACTGTAAGGAAAATCACTTCTAAAATTGATATAAAAGCAAAAAAGAAAACCTATAAAAAAGAAAAAATTATTCTTGAAGAAAATTTAGATTCNATNGAATCTAAACCAATTAAAATTGCCGAATTTTCAAATGTCGATGAATTATCAAAAATTTTNGATACACGTTCAAATGATATAATTCAAAAATGTATGAGTCTTGGTGTTTTAGCAACAATTAATCAACGTCTTGATTGGGACTTAATTCAACTTATATCTGAAGAATTTGGCTATACTGCTGAAAAAATGGAAGATGTTGGTGATGAATTATTCTCNCTTGACCAAACAGAAGAAGATATCGAGAAAGGCGTCGAACGTCCTCCGGTTGTAACAGTAATGGGACATGTCGATCATGGAAAGACATCTTTACTTGATTATATTCGAAAAACAAATGTAGTTGGTGGTGAATCTGGTGGTATNACTCAACATGTAGGTGCATATCGCGTTGAATTGAAAGATGNTAATGCAGTAACTTTTTTAGATACTCCAGGTCATGAAGCCTTCACAGCCATGCGTGCACGTGGTGCGCAGGTAACGGATATTGTAGTTTTAGTCGTGGCTGCTAATGATGGAGTCATGCCTCAGACTATTGAGGCCATTGATCATTCCAAAGCAGCTGATGTACCATTAATTATTGCAATTAATAAAATTGACCTTCCTGATGTGGATTTAGAACGTGTTAAACGTGAACTATCTGAGAATAATGTACTCGTTGAAGATTGGGGTGGTAAAATTCAGGCCATTCCTATTTCTGCTAAAACAGGTGAAGGTGTAGATGACCTTTTAGCATCAATGTTGGTAGAGTCAGAAATGCTGGAATTAAAGGCTAATATTGACACTTTAGCTCGTGGTACAGTCGTGGATTCTAAATTAGATAAAGGACATGGTCCAATTGCAACTGTATTAATTCAGAAAGGTTTATTAAAAGTTGGGGACCCATTTATATGTAATAATGTTCCTGGAAAAGTTCGAGCCATGATGAATGAGCGCGGTCAAAGAATTAAAGAAGCAGGCCCCTCATTTCCTGTTCAGATACTTGGATTTGACCAAGTGCCACAGTCCGCAGATATTTTTGCAGTGGTTGATGATGAAAAAGAGATCAAACGGATTGCATCTGAGAGACAAAGATTAAAGCGTGAGATTGATCAAAAGAAAATTGCAGCTCAATCTTTGGATGCCATGTCCGCATTAATAAAAGAAGGTGCCATTAAAAATTTACCTATAATCTTGAAGGGCGATGTAGATGGTTCGATTGATGCATTATCAGAACAATTAGAAAAAATTGCTAATGATGAAGTAGGTGTCCAAGTAATCCATAAAGCAGTGGGGATGGTTTCAGAATCAGATGTATTATTAGCAGCAGCTTCAAATGCAGTTATAATTGGTTTTCACGTTCAAGTATCATCAAATGCAAAACTTCAAGCTCGCCAAGAAGGCGTAGATATTCGATCCTACAATGTAATTTATAATGCTGTTGAAGAAGTTACACTAGCTCTAGAAGGATTATTAGAGCCAGAACTGGTTGAAGAGAGTCTTGGTAGCGCAACTGTTCAAGCTGCATTCAAAATTCCTAAAATAGGTTTTATTGCGGGTTCTAAAGTGCTAGAAGGAACCATTGTTAGAAATGCAAAGGCTCGGATACTTCGAGATGATGAGGAGATTGCTTCAGGTGAAATAAACTCATTAAAGCACTTAAAAGATGATGTAAAAGAAATTCGTGAAGGATTTGAGTGCGGTATAGGAGTAGATAATTTCTCTAAATTTAAGGAAGGAGATATTATCATTTGTTATCAAATTAAATCGATAAAAAGGACGTTAGAAATTAATTGAAATCTGAACGACCCTATAAAAGAACAGATCGGGTCGCGAATGAAATCCAACATATCCTCGGTCAAATTCAGACGAAGTTCATCGATTTATCCGATCTAGGTTTTATTACTTTTTCACATGTAACTATATCCCCTGATTTAAAAAATGCTAAAGTATTTTTCAGTGTAGTACAAAAAAAGAAATCCATAGTAGATATTGAATCCGAAATGAATTCTAAAGCTAAAGTATTCCGTAAATATTTGGGGCAAGAGCTACAAATTAAATTCACACCAACAATAAAATTTTTTTATGACGAAACCATATCTTACAATCAAAAACTGGATACCATATTTAATAATTTAGATAAAAAGAATTGAATGTTTTGATTTATAGTATTTATAAACCTACTGGATGGACCAGTTTCGATGTAGTTAAAAAAATTCGAAGTATAACTAATGAAAAGAAGGTGGGCCATGGGGGGACACTGGATCCATTCGCGGAAGGTTTATTGATTATTGCGACAGGAAAAGATACAAAGCAGTTGGCCAATATTTCGGGTGCTTCTAAATCATATCGTGCAGTTTTAAAACTAGGTAAAACGACAGATACATTAGATACTGAAGGTCAAATTATAGATACGAAACCAGTCCCTGAATTAAATGAAAAAATTATAATTAATGTATTAAATAAATTTGTAGGAGAGTATGAGCAAATTCCACCCATGTTTTCTGCAAAACGTGTTAATGGTGTAAGACTGTATAAATTAGCGCGTGAAAACATAACGGTTGAAAGAAAACCTATTATAGTAAATATTAATAATATATCGTTAAACAGTTTAAATGGAGATTCTGTGGATTTTTCTGTTACGTGTTCTAAAGGTACTTATATTCGTGTTCTTGGACAGGATATAGCTAACAAATTGGGAACTGTTGGTTATTTGATCAGATTGATTAGAGAAAAAGTTGGAAAGTTTCAAATAAATGATTCTTCTACCATTGAAAAGTTTGAGTCTGTATGGATGTCTACCGTTCATTAGGTAAAATTCCACAATTGCCTGGAAGTATAGTTACAATTGGCACTTTTGATGGCTGTCACCGTGGCCATCAGGAAATTATTAAAAAAGTGAATTCTATAGCTGAATCGCTAAAAAAACAATCTGTGCTAATCACTTTTGATCCTCATCCACGTCATATTTTGCAGAGAGGATATAAGTTACCTATTCTCATGCATATTAATAAAAAACTAGAAATTCTTGAGACATGTCATTTAGATGTAGTGGTTGTAATTCCTTTTAATAAGGAATTTTCACAAATTAAAGCAGACACATTTTTAAATGAAATTGTGGTGAAACAATTCAAACCTTCATGGGTTATTGTAGGTTATGATCATCATTTTGGATTTGAACGTGAAGGGAGTCCAAAGTTTTTAACTCAGTATGGTAAAGAATATGGTTTTGATGTTGATGTAGTTGACCCGATAACGGATGAAAATGTTATTATTTCAAGTACTCATATCCGTGGACTTATTAAACAAGGATACGTTCGACGTGCATCTTTCGAATTGGGTTGGGTTTTTGGATTTGAAGCAAACGTTATTCATGGCGCAGGTAGAGGAAAATCTCTTGGATTCCCAACAGCAAACTTTATACCTGAGGAAAAAAACCAACTTGTACCAGCCAATGGGGTGTATTTTATTCGTGGAAGGATTAATGGGAATAATCTGTATGGTATGTGTAATTTAGGTGTCCGACCAACCTTTGATGAGACGGATTTTGTTATGGAAGTCCACTTTTTTGATTTAGAGTCGAATAATATCTACGGAAAGAAGATTACCGTGGAATTTTTAGAGCGGATCCGAGATGAAAAAAAATTCTCTAATCCAGAAGAATTAATTAATCAATTAAATAAAGATAAACAAAACTGCATAACATTGATGCGGAAATATAATTAGGAGACAAAATGTCCTTAACAAATAAACAGATTCAAGACATAGTAAAAAAATTCGGTAAAGATGAAAAAGATACTGGCTCATCTGAAGTGCAAGTTGCATTATTAACATCAAGAATTAGATTACTTACTGAACACGCTAAAGACAATAAGAAAGATAATCACTCCCGCCGTGGCTTGGTTATGCTAGTATCACAACGAAAAAAACTTTTAAAATACCTTCGTCGAAGTAATCCCGAGTCCTATTTGAACGTGACTCAAGAATTAGCTATTCGACGCAATTAAGAAAGAAGAATAAAATTATAATGAAAAAACATGAAATGAACTTAAATGGGAGTACACTCTCGATCGAAACTGGACAAATTGCGAGGCAATCATCTGGATCAGTTATCGTAAAACATGGTGAAACGGCTATTCTAGTAGCTGTAAATGCTGCAAAGCAAGCACGTGAAGATATAGATTTTTTTCCACTTCAAGTGGAGTATCGTGAGCGTCATTACGCAGGTGGAAAAATACCTGGTGGATTCTTTAAACGTGAAGCTCGGCCATCTGAACATGAAATATTAACCAGCCGTTTAACCGATCGTCCTATTCGACCGCTTTTTCCGAAATCTTTTAAGAATGAAACACAAGTTATTATTACCGTTTTATCAAGTGATGGAGAAAACATGGCAGATACCTTAGCTGGCGTGGGTGCTTCTGCTGCTTTGATGCTGTCTGATATTCCTTTTAATGGACCCATTGCCACTGTGCGCGTGGGTAGAATTGATGGTGAATATCTTGTTAATCCAACTCGTCTACAAATGGAAGATTCTGATATGGAAATAGTCGTATCAGGTAATGACAAAACCATTGTTATGGTCGAAGGAGAAGCCAAGCTCATTACTGAGGAAGAATTTCTAGATGCCATGAAATTTGCTCACGGACCGATCAAAGAATTGATTTCACTTCAAAATAAATTGGTTTCTGAAATTGAAGTTNTTAAAAGAGAAATTATAGAAGATGAAATTGATTCAGAGCTTCAAAAAGCAGTATCTGATTTANTATCTAGTAAAATCAATAAGGCTATTAAAACAAGTGATAANGCTGATCGTGACAATCTAATTACTGCTTTAAAAGAAGAAGCCGTGACAGCTTTTGAAGAATCACACCCAGAATCAAATAAAATAGTGAGCTCTTTTGTAAACGACCATCTGAAAAAAGCATTTCGCGATCAAATTTTGTCTGATAAAGTGCGTTCTGATGGTCGCAAAACCACGGATATAAGACCTATTAATGTTGAAACAGGGATTTTACCTAGAACTCACGGTTCTGCATTATTTACCCGTGGCGAAACACAGGCAATTGTTGTTCTTACTATGGGATCACCCAGAGATGAGCAGATTATTGACAGTATGGATTTAGATACAAAGAAGAAATTCTTTTTACATTATAATTTTCCTCCTTATTGTGTTGGTGAAACCGGACGTATTGGATTTACCAGTAGAAGGGAAGTAGGCCATGGAAACCTGGCTGAAAGAGCAATAAAACAGGTATTGCCTGATTATGAAGATTTTCCTTACACNGTTCGTATAGTNTCTGAAATCACTGAATCCAATGGATCATCTTCAATGGCATCTGTTTGNGGTGGGTCTTTGGCATTGATGAGTGCAGGTGCACCATCAAAAGGTCATGTTGCCGGTATTGCTATGGGACTTATCAAAGAAGGCGAACGTTATGCTGTACTTAGTGACATCCTTGGNGCTGAAGATCATCTTGGCGATATGGACTTTAAAGTAGCAGGCACTCGAGAAGGTATCTCCGCTATTCAATTGGACTTGAAGATAGAAGGAATTACTTTTGAATTGATGGAAGAGGCTTTGGCGCAAGCCAAAGCTGGACGTAACCACATACTAGATATTATGTATGATGCAGTTCCAGAACCTCAAGAAATGTCAAAATATGCTCCGAAAATACTTTCATTGCAGATTAACCCTGAAAAGATCGGTGGATTAATTGGCCCTGGTGGAAAGACCATTAAGAAAATTATNGCTGATACAGAATGTGATATCAATGTTGATGATGATGGTATTGTCACAGCAGCTAGCTTAGACTTAAAACGTTGTCAAGAAGCTATTGAAATTGTTCGAGCTATTACCTTAGATCCAGAAGTTGGTATGGAGTTTGATGGTAGCATCACACGTCTAATGACCTTTGGCGCATTTGTTGAATTTGCACCTGGTCGTGAAGGATTAATTCATATATCAGAATTAGAATGGAATCGCGTCGAAAAAGTAGAGGATGTGGTTAAGCCAGGAGATTCTGTCCGTGTGAAACTTATCAGAGTTGATGATCAAGGACGTTTAGACTTTAGTCGAAAAGCTTTAATAGAGAAGCCAGAAGGCTATGTTGATCGCCCACCAAGAGATCGTAATGATCATCGTGGAGGNAATAGAGAAGGTGGAAGAGGAAGACGCCCATTTAAGCGTCGTTAATTTTATAAAAGAGTAATATATGGCGAAGCAAATACCGGTAGCACATCGAGCTTCCCAGATAGAATATGCGATCAGGGATGTAGTTGTTCCAGCTATAGCTCTTGAAGCGCAAGGACACAAAATCCTTAAGTTGAACATTGGTGATCCATTAGCTTACCCTGGATTACCAACCCCAGATCATATGATCGAGTCCTACCAAAGAGCACTTTCTGATCAAAAAAATGGTTATTCACCATCGTACGGAATTACTGACCTCAGACAGGCAATAGCTGAAAATGAACAGTCTAAACTGAATGGTGGATGGAATTGTGATCCTGATAATGTTTATATATGTCATGGGGTTACCGAAGCTCTCCAAATTATTTTTGCTACATATTTGAATGAAGGTGATGAGGTACTTGCGCCAGGCCCTCATTATCCTCCATATATGGCTTATCCTCAAGTTTATGGTGGCAAGACAGTAGAATATCGCCTTGACCCTGATCAAGGATGGTCTATTGACGTTGAAGATTTAAAATCAAAGATGAATAGTCGAGTAAAACTTCTGGTACTAATTAATCCAAACAACCCAACGGGAAACGTAATAACTAAGTATGAGTTAGATCAGGTAATTGAATTAGCATCACAGTATGAAGATTGTACCATTATTTCAGATGAGATATATGATAGATTGAATTTCAATGGAGATCATTTAAGTACAGCATCTAGATCTAATAATGTACCAGTTATAACCCTAAATGGCGTTTCAAAGGTATATTATGCACCGGGTTGGCGCATAGGTTACATGAGCCTTCATGACCCTCTTAAGCGGTGCAATGAACTGAAAGATGGCTTGGAGCGATTGCTTCGCTCAAGACTCTGCGCATCAACTCCAGCTCAATACGGTTATTTAGCTGGACTAAAAGGCGGAGATGAGTGGATGGAAGAATATTTAAAGAGTATAATTGCGCGAAATAATCTATGTACAAAACGGATTAATGAAATTGAAGGACTTTCTGTTCAAAAACCTCAGGGTGCATTTTATATGTTTGTTAAGCTGACTGATCCCTATTGGTTTGAAAATGATAAAAAGTTCGTTATAGATCTACTTCACAATAAATATGTACTTGCGGTTCATGGTTCAGGGTTTTCTCAAACCTATGGTAAAGGGCATTTCAGAATAGTTTTTTTACCATCAGAATCTGTACTAGAAGATGCCTTAGATCGAATTGCAGAATTTATATCTGAGACTGCACATTAAGCTATTCTTTGAACCCTACTATAACTGTTGATAATAGTCGATTTCTTGACTAATATAAAGTATTAGTTTAATAAGGATTAAAGATGGACAGACCACCAAAATCAATTAAAAAGCTATATTATTCTATTGGTGAAGTCAGCAAACTCACAAACTTGAAACAGTATGTTCTTCGTTACTGGGAGACTGAATTTAAGCAACTGAATCCCACCAAAAATAAAGCTGGAAATCGCACATATCGTCAAAAAGATATCGATCTAATTCTTCGTATAAAAAATTTACTTTATAGCCAAAAATTTACAATTGAAGGAGCTCGTAAAATGCTTAGCGGAGAGGTTGATCCTTCAGTCAAAAATATTATTACTTCTGAAAGCG
>PAIR01000055.1 GCA_002704905.1 Fidelibacterota bacterium | reverse complement strand
CAGGTTTCCTTCACCATTGCAAACGCTTCCGGCAAAATTTGTTCTAATTTTTCATGCTCAGCTAACAAGATAAACTTTTTTGCTTCATCCTTATCGGTGATGTCTTTTTCTGCTTTAGCTTTTGCAACTTCAATCGCTTCTATAACTGTAGCCCGCAATTCTTGAGATCGCTCCTTTAAATCTTTATCAGACTGATCAATAAATCCTTCTGCTAACCGGTTGATATCATCAACCAAGGGATAGAGTTGTTTCACCTCGCGATCAGATCGAGAGCCAAATACTTTTTTAACTAAGTTTTGAATCATGAATTCTTTTCTTTAATACCATTAGTTATTGTTTTATATACATTATCTAAAACGCCATTCACAAAACTAGAGCTCTCCTCTGTACTGTACAATTTTGCAATCTCGATGGCTTCACTGATGGATACTTTCGGTGGGACATCTTCAATAAAATGAATCTCACTGATTGCAAGGATGAGAAGTAGCCGGTCCAAAAGGGCTACTCGGCCAAATTCCCAATTATTTAGTCTACTTTTGATCTGTTCTTCGCACCAATTTTTGTGATCTATTGAAGAATCAAATAAAGTGGTGATAAAGTTTTTCATTTTCGAGTCATAGTCTCTACGACCCAGAATATCATTTAATATTTTGGATCGCTCTTCACCAGATATCTCTAATGCGTAAAGCCCCTGAAGCACTGCCTCACGACCAACGCGTCTAGGATGGGTTGCTTTTGTCATAATTTATTAATTAAAGTCATGTATTATGAATTAGACTGGGTAAATCCAACCGTAACTATCTTCTTTTTTCTCAAGTTGAATATGTACCAATTTTTTTCTTAATTCGGTAGCAGCTTCTCCCATATTTCCATCTTTAATCATATGTGTTTTTTTACGATATGTGATATGACCTACAGGTGTTAATACAACAGCCGTTCCAGTACAAAATACTTCGTCTGCTGTAAATAAATCTTCTAACAAAAGATCACCCTCTGTGACATCCAGTCCTAATTGATCTTGAGCTAGTTTCAAAATTGAATTCCTAGTTACACCAGGTAAAATAGATCCTGCCAGTCTTGGTGTTACCAGTTGATTACCCTTTCGCATAAAGATATTTGCTGAACCCACTTCTTCTACCAAACGCTCATCTTCTGCCTTAAGATATAAGACTTCATCAAAGCCATCTTCTTTTGCTTTTCTCACTGGTTCAAGAGATGCAGAGTAATTACCAATAGCTTTAACATGCCCAATCCCTTTTGGTGCTGCACGATGATATGATTCAGATGCAATCAAGTTCAGTGGTTTAATACCACCTCTGAAGTATGGACCTACAGGAGCCGTATAGACTAAAAAAGTATATTCACTTGCCGGTGCTACGCCTAATGTGGGTGCAGTACCCCAGACAACAGGCCTGATATATAAACCACCTTTATTATAAGGTGGTACAAAGTCAGCATTGTCACGAACAACTTCTAAAATTGCATTAATAAAATAGTCCTTAGAAATTTCTGGCATGCAAAGTCGTTTACATGAGGTAGAAATTCTTTTGGCATTCATCTCTGGACGAAATAATACTAATCGATCTTTTGAAGAATGATAAGCTTTCATGCCTTCAAATATACCTTGACCATAGTTCAACACACCTGCTGCAGGGGAAATTTCAATATTTCCATAAGGTATCAAACCACCTTTATCCCATTCTCCATTTATAGAATTAGTGCTTTTCCACATACTTCGTGTAGGATAAACACCAAATCCCAAATTATCCCAATCAATATTTTGCTTTTTCTTCACTATTAATTTCCTCTAAGTATTTCACGAGCAATTACCAATTCCTGAATTTCGGAAGTACCCTCATAAATTTGTGTAATTTTAGCATCACGCATAAGTCTCTCAACACCTGTCTCGCGAATATATCCATATCCGCCAAAAATTTGGACACATTGAGTGGATGCATCCATCGCAACCTTGGATGCAAAATTCTTTGCCATAGCAGCTTCTTTCCTGAAAGACTTGCCATCATCTTTCATTCTTGCTGCACGGTGGATTAATAATCTTGATGCATCTACTTGAATAGCCATTTGGGCGATCTTGCTTTGAATAGAACCGAACTCTCCAATTGTCTTACCAAATTGTTTACGCTCATTGGCATACGCAACAGATCGGTCCAAGGATTCTTTAGCAATTCCAAGTGCTTGTGCGGCAATTCCAATCCGGCCACCATCGAGGGTTTCCAATGCAATCTTGAAGCCATCCCCCTCATCGCCTAGTCGATTTTTCACAGGAATTTTGCAATCTTCAAAATAGAGCTCACAAGTGTCAGAACCACGAATACCTAATTTATCTTCTTTTTTCCCTGTGGATAATCCGTCGATTCCTTTTTCAATGATGAATGCAGAAATGCCCTTGTAACCCACATTCTTTTCAGTTACACACATTAAAATTACGATATCAGAAGAAATGCCATTTGTCACCCAGTTTTTAGTCCCATTTATCACATAATGATCCCCATTTCTTTTAGCAAATGTTCGCATATTGCTTGCATCCGATCCAGATTGAGGTTCCGATAATGAAAACGCACCCAGCCATTTACCACTGGCAAGTTTTANNAAATATTNTTNTTTCTGATCTTTNTTNCCATATTTATNCAGAAGTTGGCAAACCAATGAATTATTGACTGACATAATCACTGCAGCGGANGCATCAGCCTTGGCTATTTCTTCCATGGCGAGACAGTACGAAAGTGAATCCATACCGGCGCCACCATTCTCCTCAGGGATCATCATACCCATAAAACCAATTTCACCCATCATTTTTATTTGATCTAAAGGAAATTCAGAATTTTCATCTCGAGCAATCACACCAGGACGCAAATGATCATTAGCAAAGTCTTGGGCGGTCTTCCGAATGAGTAGTTGCTCTTCTGTTAAATTAAAATCCAAGTTTACCTCCTTACAACGAGTGCAGATGCTTCACCACCNCCAATACAAAGTGTTGCCAAACCTGTACGAGCATCTCGGTTTTTCATGGCATGTATNAGTGTAGTAAAAATACGTGCTCCGCTNCCACCAATGGGGTGTCCAAGGGCAATTGCGCCACCATTAACATTCACTTTTTCATGATCTAAATTAAATTGATTTATTGGCATCATTGCAACAGGTGCGAATGCCTCATTAATCTCCCAAAGGTCGATTTCTTNCGCCGATAAGCCTGCTTTATCTAATACAGTTGANATAGCTTTNATNGGAGNTGTNGTAAACCATTCTGGTTCGTGNGCNGCTGATGCTTGNGCCACAATGGTNGCCAACGGCATCAATCCTAATGAATGAGCAGTNTCACTAGCCATCATCAANACTGCTGCTGCACCATCATTAATCTTTGAGGCATTGGCTGCAGTTATTGTTCCATCCTTTTTGAATGCNGGTTTAAGGGAAACCATTTTATCAAAATNAAATCTCTCTGGTTCTTCATCNATTTNGATTATNATTGNTTNACCTTTTCTTTGAGGCACGGGAACAGGTACAATTTCATCAAAAAATGAATTNTTCTCCTGAGCAGCCTGTGCACGCCNATAGGATATTTTTGCAAAATNATCCTGAGCTTNNCGAGTAATTTTATTATCGCTTGCGCACATCTCTGCNCANNTCCCCATNTGCATATCATTATACGCATCCCAGAGACCATCTTTTATCATAGANTCAATTAATTGCCCGTGCCCTAAGCGAAAACCCTCNCGCCCCTTTTGAAGCAGGTANGGTGATTGAGTCATATTCTCCATTCCACCCGCAATCACGATACTTGCATCTCCTGTTTGAATNGCCTGACTCCCNAGCATNACAGCCTTTAATCCAGAACCACACATTTTATTAATGGTAAGACATTCAACTGTGTTAAGCAATCCAGCACCAAGCGCAGCTTGGCGAGCAGGAGCTTGGCCCTGTCCTGCTGATAAAACATTCCCCATAATTACTTCATCAATGGAAGTTGAATCCACACCTGTTTCATCTAATAGAGCTTTGATCGCAANAGACCCTAATTTGTGAGCAGGTATTGAAGATAAATTNCCTTGAAANGNGCCNACAGGTGTTCGTTTAGCAGCTACTATAACAACATCTNTTAATTCAGNCATATATNNTCTTTCAAATNATAAATACGNAANNAAAACCAGCGAATGCTGTTGGATCGGGTAAACCGATAATTTGGATGTGCTTGATCAATGAACAATATGAAGATTTACTTTATTTATTTTTTCGATGGGCACACACCGAAANTTNTTTGTCAAAACCGACGAGAAGTTAATACANTTCGTNAGTGATTATTAATGAATTTGATTAATTGNCATNTTNAATNTATCANTCNCCATTATGGNCATACGCATTAATAATATCACGTACTAATTTATGGCGNACNACATCCGACGCATCCAATTTGCAAAATCCAATTCCATCTATATCTTTTAANAGATCAATAACCTGTAGCAATCCCGAAGCTGATTTTTTAGGTAGATCAATCTGAGTGATATCTCCCGTGATAATNGTNCTNGAATTCACNCCCAAACGTGTAAGGAACATTTTCATTTGCATAGTTGTAGCATTCTGNGCTTCATCCAGTATCATGAATGCATTATTNAAGGTTCGCCCTCTCATATAAGCCAATGGGATTANTTCGATCGTATTATTTGCCAACAACGGTTTCAATCGTNTGGATGGAATTATGTCGCCTAAGGCATCGTATAAAGGGGCTAAATATGGATCTACTTTTTCCTTCAAGTCGCCTGGAAGAAATCCAAGATTTTCGCCTGCTTCCACCGCAGGGCGGCACAGCACTATTCGATCTATTTCATGGTTTTCAAGGGCTGCAGCAGCAAATGCAACAGCCAAATAGGTTTTTCCTGTACCAGCCGGACCCACAGAAAATACAATNTCATTTTTNCGNACTGTTTGAATATATAATTCTTGCCCATCTGTTCGTGCAGAAATAGANCCTTTTCTTCCATAATGAATAGTGGNATCCATGNGTTTTGNATCATGTCNATTTTGGTTTACAGTTACATTTATGAGTGTTTTTACATCTTCNTGNGTGAGTGAACCTTTACGANTCAATGTAGACCCCATTTCATGAAAAACTTCATGGACGATTGTTACNTCATCTTCTTCNCCATCAATTTTGATTTTATTACCCCGAACGATGATTTGGCTNGAAAATGCATCTTCTACCAATTTCAAATTGGAATCCGCTGGACCAAAGAGCANGCTCAAATCCACACTTTTNATTTCAATTGTCTTNTCCATCTACTNTAATTAATTAGTTAACTTTAAGNCTAAATTTAGACAATTTTACAAGGATTTCATCAGTCTTCTAAGCTTGAGCCCATGAAAANATANNGCGNAANNATNCTAGNTNGTTTATTNATTATAACAACCGGATGTNNAACAAAAACAGATTCTTTCAATTTATACCTTTCTAAACAGAAAAATATTCAATTCTTNGTAGATCAAGGCNNATCTCACTGGGAAAAACGGGTAAATNNCAAAGATGCNGAGATGGCAAAGCTGTTTCTTTCTAAAGCAAATGTTCTGAATCCTGATAATGGTGAGGTTGCATCACTTTACGCTCGAGCATGTCATTTCCTTGGCTATTATATTGAACCAAATGAGATTCGATCTGACTCTCTCTTTCTAGAAGGCATGGAAACAGCATGGGAGTTCATTATTTCTACAGATGCATATCAAGAAGGAGTTGCACTTTCAGATGGAGATTCAACAGCAAAATTGATAGCTGGTATAGAAAATATGTCACTGGAAATGGTTCCTCTATTGTATTGGTGGATATCTAACTTTTCGAAATATCTTATCACAAAGCCTGTCATGGTGCGGTTACAATCGCGCGATGTAATTGAAACGTCTCTACATCGTATCCTTGCACTCCAACCAGATTTCTTTTATCATGGAGCCAACCGGATTTTTGGCGGGATTTATGCTCGACTTCCTGGATTAGATTTAAGTTATTCTGTTAATAACTTTGATAAAGCAATCTTAGGTAGCCCAAATTTCATGGGCACATATGTGATGAGAGCTGAATACCTCCATACCAAAAGTGGTAATCGAGAAGAATTTATAAAAGACTTACAAATGGTATTGAATGCAAACCCAACTGTATTACCAAATGTCTCCCCTGAAAATTTGTTTGAACAAGAAAAAGCTAAAGTTCTCCTTGCAAAAGAATCATCACTTTTCGAATAGCAATCTCGCTTTTTACTAGCAGATTTACTATTCTATGTGTCAAATTAGGCTATGATTCTTAATTTAGATTCTGAGCCTTACTAATGAGACCTACTGCAGTTAAAGATATTATGGCCAAAAAATTAATCACCTTTACACCAGACACAAAAGTGATTGCAGCAATACAATCTCTTATCGATCACAAATTTTCAGGCGCACCAGTTATTAATGACAAAGGTGAATTGGTGGGAATATTATCTGAAATGGATTGTATGGAAACAGTTATCCAAAATTCATACTATAGTGAAACTGGTGGCTGCGTTAGAGATTTTATGTCTACAGAATTAACAACGGTCGGGCCAGAAATGGGCATTGTAGACCTTGCACAATTTTTTCAAGAAAAACATTTCAGGCGACTTCCAGTAGTTGAAAATGGTAAACTCATAGGGCAGGTTAGCCGAAGAGACATTTTAAAAGCAATCTAATAAAAATTTCAATCGCTCCACCCGGGGCACTTTTAAGGAGGTTTCATTATGAGGAGGATGATTCATTTAATTCTGATTATTAATTTCAGCATTTTATCTGCTGATTCACTGGATGTGTTTTTTAAAGATGCCCTAAAATGGCGCAATATTGGCCCTTTTCGTGGTGGACGTTCACTCACTGCAATAGGCGTTCCATCTCAACCATTGACTTATTATTTCGGCTCTGTTGGGGGTGGTGTATGGAAAACGATTGATGGCGGTCTGGAATGGTCAAATATATCTGATGGATATTTCAAAACAGGATCTGTCGGTGCATTGGCCGTTTCTGAATCAGATCCCAATGTGATTTATGCTGGCATGGGTGAAGCCTGCATCCGCCCTGTAATGACCTCTCATGGTGATGGTGTCTACCGTTCTACTGATGCGGGTGATACGTGGTCCCATATTGGGTTGGATGAATCCAGAACAATTTCACAGGTGATTGTCCATCCAAAAAATTCTGATTTAGTTTATGTGGCTGTACAGGGAGATCAGTATACCGCCAGCAAAACTCGAGGTATTTATCGTTCTATTGATGGTGGTGAAAATTGGGAAAAAGTATTGTATGTAAATGAACATGCAGGAGCCAGTGGATTAAGTATGGATCGGACTAATCCTCGAATTTTATACGCATCTTTTTGGGATCATCAGCGAAAACCGTGGCAAATGCGTAGCGGCGGTGAAGGAAGCGGTATCTATAAATCTATAGATGGTGGTAATACTTGGGAAAAACTCACCAAGGGACTTCCTGATAAGATGGGAAAGACAGATGTATCCGTCTCAGGTGCCAATTCTAAACGGGTCTATGTAATTGCAGAGGCAGAAAAAGGTGGCCTATTTCGCTCTGATGATGGCGGTAAAAGTTTCAAACGGATGAATAGTGATCGAGTTCTTATCGCTAGAAGTTGGTATTATATCCATGTCTTTGCAGATCCTCAGGATGAGAATGTGGTCTATGTATTAAATGCTCCCTTTATGAAATCAACGGATGGCGGTAAATCATTTAATAATATGAGCGTCCCTCATGGCGATAACCACGGTCTTTGGATCAACCCTTTTAATAATCAGAATATGATTAATGCAAATGATGGCGGTGCCAATATTTCATTTAATGGAGGTAAATCATGGTCCACACAAAAGAACCAACCGACAGCCCAATTTTATCGTGTAATTACCGATAATCGATTTCCTTATTTTGTATATGGAGGCCAGCAAGATAATTCGAGTGTGGCTATACCAAGCCGAACAAAAGGCCGTGGTATAGATTGGTCCGATTGGTATAGAGCTGCTGGTTGTGAGAGTGCATATCTGGCATTTGATCCGGACAATCCTGTGGAACTTTATGGTGGATGCTACCAAGGACTGATTGAAAAATTAAATGTCATGACACTTAAAAGCCGAAGCATAATGGCATACGAATATTTAGGCTTGGGCTCTGTTCCTCGAGATCAAAAATTCAGATTCAATTGGAATGCCCCAATTATTACATCACCACATGATCCAAATACTATCTATCATGCTGGGAATGTCCTTTTCAAAACTGTTGACGGTGGTGATTCATGGGAGGTGATCAGCCCTGATCTTACAAAAAATGATGATGCAAAACATGACATGGGTAGTGAACCATTCACAAATGAAGCTGCTGGTGGAGAAGTGTACAACACCATTATGTATGCGGTGGAATCCCAACACGAAGATGGAACTATATGGACTGGATCTGATGATGGATTAATACATATAACTCGCGATGGCGGTACCAATTGGAAAAATGTAACCCCACGTGGCATGGATGAGGGGATGGTTAATGCAATTGAAATATCACCTCATAATCCTGGGACCGCCTACGTGGCATTCACTAAATATAAATTTGGTGATCTATCGCCTTATATTTATAAAACAACCAATTATGGGACCAGTTGGACACAGAAATCAAAAGGTATCCTGGATGATGCATTTGTTCGCGTTGTTCGCGAAGACCCCGCTCAAAAAGACTTACTTTATGCAGGAACGGAAACGGGATTATACCTGTCAATGAATGGTGGAAAATTATGGACCTCATTTCAACTAAACCTCCCCACCGTCCCTATTACAGATCTAACTATTAGGAATAATGACTTAATCGCTTCAACTCAAGGTCGTGCATTTTGGATATTAGATGACCTTACAGCGCTCCATCAGTACAATAAAACATTAAAAAAGAAAGATTTTCATTTGTTTTCACCTCGTGTTGCGTATCGCACTTCCGGTGGTAGTAGTGAGTCAAAGACCATGGGACAAAACCCACCAAGTGGTGCCATAATTATATATCACATTGCAAATGAGTTTGATAAGGATTCAACTTTGACTTTAGAGATCCTGAATCAATCGGAAACAGTGATACGTACCATTACTAATCAAAGTGGGCAGTCCGCCAAAACATTTGGTGCTCCATATAGTGGAGCGAAGATCCCCGCAAAACAGGGTATTAATCGTTATATATGGAATCTACGCGTTGATGATTTAGTCATGGTTCCAGACATATCATTTTACGGATCGTATGCTGGATACCGTGTTGGTCCAGGAGATTATAAGATTCGCCTGACTATTGGTGAAACTTCAATGGAACAACCACTGACTGTTCAACATGATCCTCGCATGGATATTCGAGATAGAGATACGCAGGCCCATCAAAAACTAATGGGTGATATTTATTTTAAAATCAATGATCTGCATACTGCTATTGTTAAAGCACGAAATATTCGAAGTCAGATCAAAAAAATGAATGAGCGAATAATAGAAATGGGGAACATGGAAGAATTGATTTCAACCGGTAAATTGGCAATAAAGGCAATCGATAATTGGGAAGGCCAAGTCGTTCAAACTGAAATGAAGACTTTTCAGGATGTGGTAAATTTTATAAACCGGTTGAATGCACATATGATCAATTTATTGGAAACAATTGATGGCTCAGACCCCCCTCTCACTCAAGGTCAACGAGATCGTTACGGGGACCTATCAGAAGAGTGGCATAAACATAAAAAGAAATTGGATTCAATTATAAATAATGAAGTGACTGAATTCAATAGACTATATAAAAAAGAGGGTCTACCTGCGGTCATCATACTCGATTAAACTCTGCTGCTTTAATCCCTTATTGTAAAAGGATGTTTGGTTAATTCCAAAAATGAATTCGATTATTTGAAATAAAACCGTCAAGATTCTTACGCATTAAATCTTTAACGCCCTCTCGTTCTACCTTGGGGATGGTCATAACTCCATTTTTGTTTTCATAATATTGATAATAAACCAATGATTCTGGTTTAGACTTGTGGACTCTTTCAAAATAATCTTTTCCCATTCGAAAAACTCCCACTGTTATATCGAATAGCTTACTTCCATTTATGGATGATTTTACCTGATTTAACAAATTAATGTAATCATTCTCCCAACCAGCGTATACCATGACTGGATCAAAACAAAGTCTTACTTTCCATCCTTTTTCAATAGCCGATTGTACTGCAGTAATTCGCCGATCCAAAGGTGGTGTATTAAACTCATTTTCTCTGACCACTTTTTCAGGGGATAAAGTCCAGGCAAGAAGAACTTTTTTTGAAGGTTTTAAATGAGTTAATGAATCGAACAGAGCACTTTTTGTTCGAACTTCCAAATGTAAATCCTGTGCTTTATTTGCATAGTTAATCCACGATCTAGTAATGGGTAATATATTTTCGAATGCCATAAGGTCTGTATTATATGAAATTGATAACATAAGTGGATCACTGGGGTAAGTACGATTATCTAATTCGAGTTCAACAGCTGATTGCATATCATTTTGATTTACGAAAACCACCATATTTGCTGAAGAATACATTCCCTGTAAAAAACAATAGTCACAATTATAAAGACAATTTAATATAGGCGTAATGTAGAAAAAATTTTTGAAACCACCATCTTGAATAATATCTGTCCCTTTATAAATAAAAGGTGGTTTTTTGACTGCCAGAATCATTTTCATTGATTTTTTTTGTGTTTGAAAGTCTTGGCCAGGTCTATTAAACATGGATTTATAATCTGGAATTTTAATTACCGTCGATTTAGGAAAACGATCTAGACACTGTTGAGCTAATAAATAATTTTCTGCGCCCGACTCTACATATATATGAGAAAAATTAGGTAGAAAGGGATTGTTTGATTTGGTCAAAAATTCTATTCCTTTCCTGTTTTGATCTTGGAGTCATAGTAAAAAAGCATTCTAATTTATTTATCTCTTTTCCTAATTTTTTAAATTTTTCTGCACGCGAGATCAATTGTAAAGATTGTGTTTCAGTGAATTGCAATTTGATTGAGCCTTGATTTAGAAATTTTATTTCTCCCGCTGTCAAAATATAACGGTCAGAAAGGTCTATATTAATATGAGATTTAACAATCAATTGAATTACATCTAATTTTTTAAGGATTAAACTTTCAACATCCAAAAACTTCCAATCAGTCACATCCATATAATCAGACACCACTTTTAAAAATAAAAGTCGATGGGTTGGAACGTATTTAGACATAGTTTCAAATATTGCACTGGCTTCCATATCTACAAGGCCGGAATATCGATTTCCATTTTTGCTAACCCCATTCTTTACTGTCGTAAGTTGAATTTCATTTAGTCCATTATGAATTAATATATCTGGGAAATAGGAACGACCTGTTTTTTCATCTATAATTTTATTCACACGATATAACGATCCAATAGCTGTTCTATTGGCATTTCCACCAGCTATACCCAAATTGATCAAAATTGTATTTTCCCAATCAAGATCCATATTTATTAATGATTGAAGTCTATCTTGACACTTTTTTTTACCCACACCCGTAATGAATAGGAAAGTGTTATCTTTTTTGTATAATTGAGATTTTGAATCTTTCTGAAGTTTCAGCCTTGTGATTAGTGGACGTGCTTCAGCTTTTAAGGCTGTTAGAAATAAAAATTGCAACGGAGTAAAAAATCAGATCAGCAAAATTAACCAAAGGAAAAATGTTTAGATATAGCCTGATGTACCTTCCATATGCATTTTAATCCTTTTGGAAATTCTACATAATCACCGGGACTAATGGATACTGTTTCACCGCTATCAGTCGTAACGTCCACATGTCCTTCCAAGATATAACAAGACTCTTTTTCGATATACTCCCATGGGAATTCAGATTTATCGCAGGACCATGTAGACCAATTTCGAATCCCTTTGGCCTGGATTTCTTCTTCGCTAATTTGTTTAATAATAATTTCAGACATTAGCATACTCCTTCAACAAAACTCTCATTTTACCTACCATTTCTATACTATGAGTTCGGGCATTAGTTTTCAAATCTACTAATTTGCAGTTTGGAAGGTCTAGTCACCTTTAGGAATGATAGAAATATTTAAATCTACCAGTTGTTCATCAGAAACTGAACTAGGAGCTTCATCCATTAGTGATGCAGCAGAGGTCGTTTTAGGGAACGCGATGACGTCACGGATATTGTTTGTACCTGCCAACAACATTACCAAACGATCAAAACCAAATGCAATTCCACCATGAGGTGGTGTACCATATTTGAGAGCTTCAATTAAAAAGCCGAATCTCTCAGTGACTTCAGCTTCGCCCATACCTAATAATTCAAATATTTTTGCCTGAAATTCCGGTTTATGATTCCTGATAGAACCACCGGCAATTTCATAACCATTAATGGTGAGGTCATATCCACGTGATTTTAATCCACCTGGGTCTTTCTCTATGCTTTCTATATTATCTGTAGATGGAGCTGTGAATGGATGATGCCGTGCAATATAACGATTTGTATCTTTATCAAATTCAAACATGGGGAAATCCGTCACCCAGACTGGTTTAAATTCACCTGTATCAACTAACCCTTCAGACTTACCGATCTCAACCCGTAATGCACCCAACGCACTTTGTGTTAATTCTTTTTCATCACCGATTAAGAAAATTATGTCCCCTTCGTTTATACTTGTTAAACCTATCAATTCTTTTTGTAGGTCTTTATTAAAAAATTTTGAGATACCGCCAGTAAGTAAGCCGCCTTCAGCTTTCATCCAGGCTAATCCTTTGGCTTTGTATTTTTTCACAAAGTCAGTTAATCTATCAATATTTTTCCGAGAATATTTTGCCCCACCTGGCACAATTAACCCTTTTACACTTTCTACAGATTTGAATGCATTAAAATCAGATCTATCTGTTAACGGTTTTACAT